>JANXZI010000624.1 GCA_025355595.1 Spartobacteria bacterium | reverse complement strand
GGCTATCACCTCGGCGAGCATGGGCTGTGGCAGAAGCAGAGTCTCTTCGAGGAAAGCACGCGCGTGCCGCTCATCATCGCCGGCCCCGGAGTGGCGAAGCCGGGCGTCGCCGCGACACCGGTTGGACTGATCGATCTCTATCCCACGCTCACGGAACTCTGCGGCGTGAAAGCCCCCGCCAATCTCCAGGGCCAAAGTCTCGCACCGATTTTGAAAGACACGAACGCGACGGGCCGCGGCTGGGCGCTCAGCGAAGTCGTGCGCGGCGGCGGCATCAAACGCTTCGGCGCAAGCGCGGCGACCGGCGATAACGTCGGGCGCTTCATCGGCTACACGCTGCGCACCGCGCGGTGGCGCTACACCGAGTGGGACGACGGCAAGCAAGGACGCGAGCTTTACGACCACGACAAGGACCCGAAGGAGCAAGCGAACCTCGCGGAAATTCCCGCGCACGCCGCGACCGTCGCCGAGCTTTCCGCAAAGCTGCGCGAAGCCGTGAAGACCACCTTCCCCGCCGACGGCAAGATGCCGGAGATCAAGGAAGGCACATGGTCGCCGAATCTCACGAACCCGTGATTCATCGGTCGCATTGAGCCCGCCTGCATGACGACGAGGGAATTTTTTCGCGACTCCCGGCGTGCATCTCCCAAGACCCGGCGCGCTCGTTCCGGTGCGCGAACCTTGGCTCGCGCGGTGGTGCTCCTGCTGCTGCTCGGCGGACAGGCTTTCGGCAACGATGTCCTCCGCTCCGTCCAGCAGGAACTCCGCGCGCGGAAGCTTTACTTTGGCCCCATCGACGGGCGCCAGTCCGCGACCAGCACCGCGGCCATCCGGCGGCTCCAGGAACTCAAGGGCATCGATCAGAGCGGCCAGCTCGACAGCGACACACTGCGCTCGTTGGGAATCCAAGCTGCCCCCTCCGATCCGCTGGCTGAGAAAGGGTGCGCGGTGGTGCAGCAATATCTTGCCGCGCGGATGGGCGACGACATGAATCGCGAGATGAGACTTTTTGCCGATACAGTCAATTATTTCGACGACGGCGAAGTCGAGCGCGCCTTTGTCCGCGCGGAGCACCTGCGTGAAAACGAGCGATGGCCGCGGCGGCGTTACACCCTGATCAATCGCATCGCGACAGCGAATCCCACGCGAAACGGGGAGGTCATCGTCACGGCTCGCATCCGGACCGAGGTGAGCAATCCCACCAGACAGCCGCCCGCGCTCACGGAAGATGTGGCGTTCACCTTGCGCGAGACGCGCGGCGGCCTGCGGATCGTCTCACTCAAGCGGATCGAGTAGCCCATGCGCGTCCGCCTCACCATCCTGCTGCTGCTCGCCGTGGTTACCGCCGGTTTCACGCTCGGCCTGCTCGCCGTGCGCCGGATCGAGCGGCAAAAATTCGCGCAACTCGCGAGCGAGCGGGAGGCGGCGTGGAAGCAGAACGCCAAAGGGATCCTCAAGCGCCAGGGTGAGACACTCTCGAAGATGGTCGAACATTTCGCCGCGATCGACGACACCGTGGACGCGATCGTCAATGGCAAGACGGAGCTGGCGCAGCAGACGTGGGATGAAGGAGCGCTCAAGTTTTATGGCGCGCACGCGCTTTGGGTCTGCCGTCGCGACGGTTCGCTCTTCATCCAAAGTCAGCTCAGGGCTTTCACCGAGGCGCTCACGCTGCCGCTCGCCCCCGCAAATGTGCAGGCGCTTTTCCGCCATCAACGGGACGGCCATTTTTACTTCGCCCTCCCTCCCGGCGGCGGCGCCGGGCCGCGCTTCATCGAGGTTCGCGGTCAGCGTATTCACCCCGCGTGGGACCAGAACGGAACCGGGCCCGCGGAAGGCTACTTCTTCGCCGGGCGACTGCTTGACGAGGTCGCGGTGAAGGAGATGGTGCTCCTCTCCGGCGATGATCGCATCGAAGTGCTGGGCGAGGGTTCCGCGCCAGTGCGGCCGGAAAATGGACGCGCTGTGATGACCCTCGCGCGATCGCTCAATGACTGGAAGGGACTGCCGATCGGAAATCTCGTGCTGTCGAGTCGTTCCAGCGCGATTGATGAACTCGAAAAGCGATCCGAGGAGCTTTTCCGCGCGCTGCTCACCGGCTCGCTCGCAATGCTCGCCGTCCTCTATCTCGTGCTCGTCTATGCGATCCAGCGCCCGCTCGGTCTGCTCGTGCGCGGACTGCGCGGACGCGACATGGCGGCGATCGCACCGCTGGAGCGCCGCAAGTCCGAGTTCGGCGAGCTCTCCCGACTGATCCTCCGTTTTTACGATCAGGGCGAAGACCTCATCCGCGAGACCCGCGAGCGCGCCGCCACGCAGGAGGCGCTGCGGCACACCGAGGAGATGCTGCTGCATTCGCAGAAAATGGACGCCATCGGGCGGCTCGCCGGCGGCGTGGCGCATGACTTCAATAACCTGCTCACGGCCATCATCGGCTACGCCGACCTGCTCACGCGCCGCCTCAAGGACGATCCTGTGGGGCGGCAGGATGCGCAGGTTATTCATCAGGCTGGCGAGCAGGCTGCGGGGCTCACGCGACAGCTCCTCGCATTCAGCCGCAAGCAACTGCTCCAGCCGAAGGTGATCGATCTCAATCAGATCGTGACGAGCCTGCACAAGATGCTCCAACGCATCATCGGCGAGCACATCGAGATCCGCACGGAGCCCGCCGCAGATCTCTGGCGGGTGCGTGCCGATGCCGGGCAGCTCGAACAGGTCATCGTGAACCTCGGCGTGAACGCACGCGACGCCATGCCGCGCGGAGGGCGGCTGACGATCCGGACGGTCAATTTCACGCTGGCCGAGGAAGCCGGAGAGGCGCAGCTCGATCTCGGCGACTATGTCGCGCTGGAAGTCAGCGACACCGGCGTGGGCATGGATGCCGCGACGAAGAGCCGCATCTTCGAGCCGTTCTTCACCACGAAAGGGCCGGGCAAGGGCACAGGGCTCGGGCTGGCGACCGTCTATGGAATCGTGCGGCAGACCGGCGGCGGCATCATCGTCCAGAGCGAGCGCGGTGTCGGCACCACTTTCCGAATCCTGCTGCCGCGCGAGGACGCAGCGCTCGACCATGCGGAGACTCCACAGGCCGTCGCCGTCTCCCTGGCACACGCGGAGCGGATCCTTTTCGTCGAGGACGACGAACTCGTGCGCGAGCTGATGAGCATCGTGCTGCGCGAGCACGGCTACGATCTGCTCACCGCGCCGTCCGGTCGGGAAGCCATCCGGCTTGCCGAGCAGCACGGTGCATCGATCGATCTGCTGATCAGCGACGTGGTGATGCCGGAGATGAACGGAGCCGAGGTCGCACAACGCGTGCATGCGCTCGCGCCCGGCGCGAAGGTGCTTTTCGTCTCCGGCTACTCCGAGGCAGACATGACCGATCAGGGCCTCGGCGTCATCGCGTTTGAGATTCTGCAAAAGCCATTCCGCCCGGATGATCTCGCGCGAAAAGTACGCGAGGTTCTCGACGGGACGCGCAGATCCTGACCGCGCTAGCGTGCCGGCTGGATTTTCTCCGCCTGTAATTCCCGTTCGAGCGAGCGGAGGCGGGCAGTCCGTTCTTCCGGCGTGCGCTTGACGTCCGCATACGTGGTCTCGACCTCCGCCCGCAGCCGACGGGCGCGGCTCGCAGTCGCGGAAGTGAATGCATCGTCTTCGAGAGCTTTGGCCCGCTGAAGCGTGGCCGCGTACTGGCGCTTCAGGCGATCCTGCCGCTGGCGTTGCTGCGGCTCGGCATGAGCCAATTCGGAACGCACAGCGCTCTCGCGCGCCCGAATGTCACGCGTGTGCCCCGATTCGTCAGCCAGCTTCCGCTCAGCACGATGGAGCGTTGCCGCCTGCCCGGCCTCACGCTCTCGGGCCTTCGCTTCGCTCCAGCCAAAAAAGCCTCCCTGCCTCGGATCGCCCGTCGTCTCGCATCCAGCCAGCGCGATGGCCGCGAGAGCAATCGGAAGTCGCATCTTCATTTCCGCGGCCCGGCGGCGATGATTTCGAGCTGGCCGCGCTGGCGGAGCAGTTCCGTGCGCTCTGCGTCCAGGCTCACGACGTTCGGTTCGAGCTGCGTCCCCCTCGCAGCCGCGTGATATTTTTCCACGAAAGCCTTGTGCGACTCGATCGTCTCCTGCCACGTCCGCGCGCGCCGATCCACTGCCGCGATTTCGCTCGCGGCGCTCTTGCGGAGTTCCAGCCAGCCAGCCGAGTTTGCCGCCGCGCCGCTGGCTTTCAATTCCGCCAGGCGCTTCTGCTGCGTGGCCACGGTCGAGCGGAGTGACGCATTCACTTTGCGCCGCTCCGCCGTCTGCCGTTCCACGAGCGAAATGCGGCGGCTGAAAAAATCCTCGCGGGAAATAAAGGCCGCCTTCTTTTTCACCACCGCTTCGCCGGCCGCAGCGCCTGCAAGCCCACCCGCGACCGCGCCCATTCCAGCTCCTGCGAGCGCCCCCTGCGCTTTGTTCTTCGAAGTAAGCGCGCCAATGCCGGCACCGAGAGCCGCGCCGCCGACCGCACCGGTGGCAGTCGCCTCATTGCGGGTTCGCGCGGCATCGCTTTTGCCGGAGGTACAACCGGCAAAACCGATCGCGACGAGGAGCAGGGCAAGCCTGGTGAGCCCGGCAGTGGGTGCATGTTTCATGGAGGGGACAGACCACACTTCCACTCGCGAAGGCACAAGCCCAAGTTCGCACGGACGGGCGCGGTGCCGCCCGTTTGCCACTCTCGGAAATCCGCCCACCGGCTTCGCAGGCTTCAAAAGCCCGTTCCCGGAAAACTTCATTCCTTCCGCAGAACAAGCGCTTCAGAGGCGGCGCGAACCAGCCAGCCATTGCCTTCCAATGCGCCAAAAGCCGTTGCCTCATCAGCGCCCGTGAGCTGCTGGACGATGCGAACGGCTCGATCCCGGAGTTTGGTGTTCGAGGGATTCAGATCGATCATCAGATTGCCGACCACCTTTCCGGAATGCGTCATGGCAAGGGTGGTGATCAGGTTGAGGATCAGCTTCGTCGCGGTGCCGGCTTTCAGGCGAGTGGAGCCGGTCAGGATCTCCGGGCCGGTGTCCGGGAGAATCGCTTTGTCGGGGAGCGGATGATCGCGATAGGCCGGGTTGCAGCAGAGCAGCACCGTCTTCGCGCCACGGCGCTTCGCTTCGCCGAGGCATCCCCAGACAAATGGCGCGTGTCCGCTCGCGGAAATCCCGACGACGACGTCCTTCGCACTCACGCGGCGGGACGCGATCGCCTGCTGCCCTCCCGCGAGATCGTCTTCCGCTCCCTCGACTGCGCTCCATAGCGCGGTGCGTCCACCGGCGATGATGCCCTGCACGAGATTGCCCGGCGTGCGAAAGGTCGGCGGACACTCGCTCGCATCGAGCACGCCGAGACGGCCACTGGTTCCGGCTCCGCAATAAATCAGCCGTCCGCCTTCGGCAAAGGCCCGCACGACTTCGCGGACGGTCCATTCGATCGCCGCGCTCTCCGCGAGGATCTTTGCGGGAATGGTCGCATCCTCCGTGAGCATCAGCTCGATCGCCTCCCTGAGCGGAAGCTCCGACAAGCGCGAGGATTTCGGATTTTGCCATTCCGTCGGCGACGCGGACACGGGCCGCCAGTTCGCGAGCTTTTGCTCCGATTCATCGCTCACATTTTGTCGCGGCATGAAAGGGCGCGCCGTCGTTTCATCACCCAGTTTCCGCGCCATCTCGACGGCACCCCACACGCCCGGCCTGAGCAGCGGGGCGACTTCGCTCTGCGGCCAACCCGCGCCGATCCTCCCGATGACGCAGCTTGTGAACTCCGGGTTCTTCAAAAGCACCGATCCATTCAGGACGAACTGCACTTTCTCACCCGGCTTTGCCATCCGCGCCGCACACTGCACCACGTCCTTGCTGAGCCGGTACGCCATTCGTTTGAGAATGGGCACCGCGATTTCGTCCTGCCGCGTCACCGCCGCCTCGAACACGACTTGGGCGATGCTCGCCAGCTCCGTCCTGCTCGCCGACATGGACCATTCGATGAGCGATTCGGGATCGTTCATCTGGAGAAAGGTGAGAATATCCGCACCGAGCGGAGGCAGGCCGGCGCGGATGTCGGCAATCGTCGCGATGGATCGCAAGGTGTGCATGGCGATGTCGCAGGAACTGCCACGGTCGCCGATGAGGTGACCCCGCCCTCCCACTTTCACCACCCGGCCATCCCGATGCCGGCCGAGGCAGCATGAACCAGTGCCGCTGACGAGGAGCACCTGCACCGCGCAATCGCCCCGCCATTCCGCGGCCTCCAGCGCGACGAGCAAGTCATCACTGACCACGGCGGGGACTCCCGGCCAGTGCTGCGCGACCTGCCTGGTGAGACGCTCCCGATCGCCATCGGAACGCACTCCGGCAAATCCGATCCCGATGCGATCCGGTTCCACGGGGAGCTGACTGCGGATCTCGCCGAGAAGGCTCACGAGCGCTTCGCCGCTGAGGAGCCGGAGATTCCCCGGACCCGCTGAGACGGTCTTCAGCACGGTGTTATCCGCGCTGTCCACGAGCAGCGCCGAGGTGCGAGTCCCGCCGCCTTCTATGCCGAGGATGATCATGGTTGGACACGCCCAACGTAGCGCCCGGATTCACGATGGACAAAGCCAATCCCTGCAAGGCTCGCGGATCAAAAAACCGCGTGCCGGCGAACGGCAGCCGGGCAGTGCAAAGTAGGCGAGGTTACGATTCCCACCGCCTCGCTGCGCTCGCCCGCGCGAGGTTGGAAAAACCTCGCCTACTCTGGCGCCCGCACCTCGATGCCTGCTGCGGCAAACTCGGCGCGCAACCGCCGCACGAATTCCACCGGCGACGGGCCGTCTCCATGCACGCACACGGTGTCGGCGACGATGGGGATGTCCGTTCCATCGGTCGCGCGCACGACGCCCTCGCGGATCATGCGCAGTCCCTGCGCAACAGCGGCGTGCTCGTCGCGAATCAGCGCGCCGGGTTCGGAACGCGGGGTGAGCGAGCCATCGCGGCGATACGTGCGATCTGCGAAGACCTCATTCGCGACACGCAGGCCGCTGGCAAGTGCCGCGAGGCTGAGTTCGCTGTTTGCGGGCGCAAAGATGATCAGCGTCGGATCGATCTCTTGCACGGTATCGGCGATCATCTTCGCGAGCGCAGCATCACGCGCTGCCATGTTGTAAAGTGCGCCATGCGGCTTTACGTGGCGCACGGGGGAAAGAGTGAGCAGCAGTTCGATCTGCTCGCGCACCATCGCGCGGATCGCAGCGGCCGGGAGCGCGAGTTCACGGCGGCCGAAATGCTCGCGATCCGCGAAGCCCGGATGCGCGCCGATGGCGACGCCGTGCTGCTGCGCGAGCGCGACACTTTCGCGGATCGTCGCAAGGTCGCCCGCATGTGCGCCGCACGCGATGTTCGCCGAGGTGATGAGCGGCATCAGCGCGGCGTCATGGCCCGCGCCTTCGCCGAGGTCGCAATTAAGATCGATGGACGGCTTCACGAGTATTTCAAGGCAAGGCCTTCACGGAGGATTCCGAGCGCGTGTTCGCGGGCAAGCAGAAGTTCGTGCGCCTCATCGAGCGTGACTTCGCGGAAGCGCACCGTGCTGCCCGGCCAAAGTTGCGCGACGAGCGGCAGATCCACGCTGATGACGTGCCCGGCCTGCGGGTAGCCGCCGATGGTCTGCGCGTCGGCCATGAGCACGATCGGCTGGCCGTCGGGCGGCACCTGGATCGTGCCGGGCACGACGGTCGCGGAAGCCACCTCGTCGCTCGTGCCACGCGCGAGCGCGGGACCTTTGAGACGCACGCCCATTCGATCCGACTGCGAAGACACTTCGAACTCGGTGGAAAAAAGCCCGCCGCCAAATTCATCCGCCTGCGCGCCGGCCACCACGCGCAACTCCGGTGCCGCGGAGTACGCGGGCAGAATTCGCTCGTCCATGTGCCACTTCCCGTTGATGCGCCGGAACACCTCCGCGGTTTCGAGCACGTCGCCTTCCCGGAGCGCGCGACCTTTCCATCCGCCAAATCCGCCGCGCACGAACGTGCTGCAACTGCCGAGCACCGGCGCGATCGTAAAGCCGCCCGCGACAGCGAGGCACCCGCGGCAACCACGGCGCGCGTGCGAAAATTTCACCGGCTCACCGGCGCGAATCATCGCGGGCTGCCACGGCGGCAGTGCGCCGAAATCGCCGCCGCAGACCGCGACGAGCGCATCCTTTTCAAAGACTAGCTCGGGCCCCGCGAGCGTGAATTCGACGCCCGCTGTGTTCTCCGGATTTCCGACGAGAAGATTCGCGACGCGCATCGCGAATGAATCCATCGCTCCGCACAGCGGCACGCCCGCTGCGCGATGCCCCGTGCGACCGAGATCCTGCACCGTCGTCAGCATTCCCGCGCGGATGATGCTCACTTCCATGCGGTAAATTCCTCCCCGGTGATCGCACGAAACCGCACCCGGTCGCCCGCGCGCAGGAGCGCCGGTTCGGCGCGGTTTGGGTCGAACATCATGAGCGGCGTGCGTCCGATGATGTTCCATCCGCCAGGCGTGGCGAATGGGTACACCGCAGTGAGCACTCCGCCGATGCCGACGCTGCCAGCGGAGACGAGCGTGCGCGGCGTGGCCCTGCGCGGCGTGTGAATCTTATCCGGAAGACCGCCGAGGTATCCGAAGCCCGGCGCAAAACCGATCGCCTGCACGACGTAGCTCCCGCCCGAATGCAGCGCGATGACCTCCACGGGATCGATCCCGCCATTTGCAGCAACGTCGCCAAGGTCCGGCCCGAATTCGTCGCCGTAGCACACCGGCACCTCGATGATTCGCGCTCCGCCCGGCGCAAATCTGGCATCGGCACGGTTCACCCGCTGTTCGATCTCCGCGCAAAAACGTCCAAACCCACCGACACGACCCAAATCGTAAAACACCGTGATCGCGGCAAACGCCGGCACGATGTCCACGACTCCCGGAGGCGGATCGCGTCTGAGGTCTGCGGCGATGGCGCGCACGCGGCCAAGCAACGCCTCGCCGAGTCCCGACCCTACGGTGACGACGACAGCAGAGTCGCCGAGCGGGGCAATCGTCATGGGATGCCTGACGGTTTCACTTTGGGTTTTTGCGGGCTCGCTGAGCCCGCGCCGCGTTCATTTGTCCTCATTCGAGGAGCTTGATTTTGCGTTCGCGGAGCAGACGTTCGACCTCCGCCAGAAGGGCGGTTCCTTCGAGTTTGGCATCACTGGCGGCGGTGACGAGCACGCGGTCGAGGCGCGGATCGGCCAGGGCGAGAAGCGTGTCCAGCGCGGCGCGGCGCACCTGATCCGATGCGTTGGAATCGGCGAGGAGCGCGGCGAGTTGGTCGCGCGTGTCGGCGGCTTTGACATCAACATGCGCGAGCAACCGGCGGGCAGCGGCGGCCCCGGCGAGGATGATGGCGTCGCTGCGCGCCGCGAGAGCTTCGTTGATTTTCGCCAGCACCGCTGGGTCGCCCAGATCGGCGAGTGCGATGAGCGCGGACGGGGCGAGCGGGTTTTTCCAATCGGCGACAAGAGCGGTGAATTTAGGCGCGAACTCCTTCGCACCGAGCGCTCCGAGAATGCGGATGGCGGCGCGGTTCCAGGTCGTGTCGTTGCTGGTTTCGAGAATTCTTTTTGCCTCCTCGACAGCGCGGGGATCGCGCATGGCGACGAGCGCGGCGACTGCCTGCTCGGTGAGATTCGGCTCGGAGGCGTGCTCGATGGCGTAGGGGTAGCCGTCGCGCATCCCGTGCTTCCCGAGGAGTTCGGCGATGCGGAGCTTGCGGTAGAGATTTTGCTCCTGCGCGATGCGCGGCTGGAGGGCGCGCGCAGCGGCGGGCGAGCCGATGTGGAGCAGCGCCTCAACGGCCGGCTCGCGCGTTTCCGATTCATTCGAGTCGAGGAGTTTGGCGAGCGGCGCGACGAGGCGCTCGTCGGGCGTGCGCGCGGCGAGATCACGCGCGGCGAATGCCATGCGATACCGCTCACGGGCATTGAGAGGGAGGTCGGCGAGCTTCACGAGGAGCGCGGCAGCGTCGGCCCCAGGCAGGATACCCGCGGCGCCGATTTCGTGTTCGCATGTCCCTCCGCTCGCGATTTTCTCGCGTGCGATCCGCTCCATTTCCGCCGCGCCTCGGACGGGATCGATGCCCCCGAGCGCCGTCTCGATGAGTGCGCAATCCGGCGCGTCGAGCGGCATGTTTTGCAGACGCGCGAGCAGCTTGGCGGCGAAAATCGTGAGCCGCAGTTTGCCGACGGCGTGGATGCGCGAGTTGCGTTCGGCAATCGATTGGCCGGCCTTTTCAAAATCGAGGAGCGCCTCCAATGTTGCCGCGTTGACGCCGCGGAGTTTGTCGGCGGGTTGGAGCAGCGCGACGCGCACATTGATGTTTCGGCCAGAGTCGCTGAGGGCGGCAAGGATCGCCGCCGTGGCCTGCTGGCGCAGCGCGGCATTTTCAAGATAGTCGCCGCCGAGAAGGGCACCCAGCGCGCCCGCTGCGGCGATGCGCACGGCGGGCGACGGATGATTGAGATGGCGCATCACCGCGGGCGCGGCGGCTGGGATTTGCCCGGCGAGCAGCGATCGCGGCGCAATCGCCGCGAGGAGCGGCACGGCGGCGGGCCCGGAGATCTTCGTGAGCGCATCGTTCAGCAGCGCGACGCGGCGGAAGCGATCCGGTTCCGCGCGCACCGCGAGGAGCACCGCGACGCTTTGCAGAAACGGATCGTTTTCCTCCGCCAGGGGCGGCAAGGAATAATCGAGGCTCTCGCGTTCGTTGGAGTTGCGATAGCCGACATCGCTGCGCCCGAGAAAGAGCAGCCGCGTTTGCCCGGCCTTTACCTGTATCAAGCCGCTGCTGAGGCGGTAGCCGCCGAGATCGGAACTGCCGAGGACCAGCTCCGGACGGGCGAAGACTCCTTTCACGACGCGCAGCGGTTTGAAACGGAACTGCTGCGTGACGCTCTCGCCTTTGCCGCCGTGGACGACACGGATCTCGCTGACCTCCTCGACGCGCGCGACGACGATCAACTCGGCAGAACCCGCGGCCTCTTCGAGTTCGAGTCCACGGTACCATTCCTCCCGGGACGGTGGCTGCTGGGCGAAAGCAGCGACAGGTGACAGCGCGAGCGCAAGGAGGAGGGCGAGCGTTTTCATGGCGGCAGCGTATCAGGGCACGCGCCATAAGAGATCACAAATACGTCTGGGACGCGGCACGTTCACCGCCCATTGCTGAAACGATGCGATTTCGACTCGTGATCATTCAACAGCCCGACTAGGTAGCTCGCGAATGAAACCTTTCCTCATGGCAGCACTGCTCATCGCTCCAGTCTCCGCTCACTCGGCTGAACCAAACTGGCCGCGCTTCCGCGGCCCCAACGGCTCCGGCGTCGCGGATGCCGAGAAGCCGCCGATTGAATTTGGGCCGGAAAAAAATGTGCTGTGGCAGGTGCCGGTTCCATCCGGCCCCTCGTCGCCGTGCATCTGGGGCGCGCGAATTTTTCTCACTGCCTTCGACAGCGGGAAGCTGTGGACGCTCTGCCTGGATCGCGCGAGCGGCAAGGAGCTGTGGCGGCGCGATGCGGGCGCGGTGAAAATTGAGGAATTCCTCACCGGGCAGGGCAGTCCGGCAGCATCCACGCCTGCGACTGATGGCAAACACGTCGTCGTCTATTTCGGATCGTGCGGGCTGATCGCGTACGACTTTGAGGGCAAGGAACTGTGGCGTCAGACAATGCCTGCGGCGGAGACGAACAACGACTTCGGCTCCGGGACGTCGCCCATCGTCGCCGACGGCCTCGTGATCCTCGTGCGAGATCTGAAAGCGGATTCGGCGGTGCTCGCCTTCGATGTGACGACCGGCGCGCGTGCCTGGAAAGCGGATCGCCCAGGAATGGCGACCGGCTACTCGACGCCGATGATCTGGGAACGCGGCGGCGTGAAGGAACTCGTCGCACCCGGCGGACTCGCGATGAAGTCCTACGACCTGCGCACCGGTGCCGAGCGTTGGGTGCTGCGCGAACTGCCCGCGGTGAATTGCGGCTCGCCGGTGGCGGGCGACGGCATGCTGTTTTTCGCCGGCTGGTCGCCAGCCGGCTCGGATGCGCCGATGCCGTCCTTTGACGACATGCTGAAGGCGGACACCAACGGCGACGGCAAAATCTCGAAGGAGGAATCCGAGAACACATTCCTCAAGGGCTTTTTCACACCGAACGACACGAACAAGGACGGCTTCATCACGCGCGACGAATGGGACGCGCTCATCGGCTATCTCAAGCGCGGAAAGAACCGTCTCGTCGCCGTGAAGCCGGGCGGCAGCGGGGACATCACCGCCTCACACGTCGCGTGGGAGAAAGGCAAGGGCCTGCCCTACGTCCCGAGCGCCCTGCTCTACCGCGGCGATCTTTTCATGGTGAAGGACGGCGGCCTCGCGTCGTGCTTCGACGCCGCGACTGGCACGGCGAAATACGAGCAGAAGCGCCTCGGCGTCGAAGGCTCCTTCTACGCTTCGCCCGTCGCAGCCGATGGCCACATTTACCTCGTCAACCTCGCTGGAAAAGCCGCGACCATCACCGCTGGAAACCAGCCGGAAGTGATCTGGCGCGCGGACTTCGGCGAACCTGTCGCAGCCACGCCAGCCATCGCCGACGACACACTCTACGTGCGCACCGGGACCAAGCTGTTCGCCTTCAAGTCCGCCAAGTGAGCTGACCTGGAACCGGCTTCAACCCGCAGATTCCTCCAACGCCATCGGCACTCGCTCGGTGTTGTGGAACAGCCCGTAGTCCACGAACAGCTTTCCATCCGCTGATTCCGTATAGACCTCCACGAAGCGCTCACCGAAACGCACGTCGCGTGCGAGGTAGCCCTGCTGGCTCTGCAAAGGCGTGTTGATGACCGTATCCGTGCAGACGACGGAGGACATGAAGCGCGCGTCCGACGACTTCAGCGACTCCGGTGTTGCGCCGTGCATGGGGCTGCTGGCATCCATCGTGTGCCGCAGAGTGAGCACCGCGGGGAATGTGATGATGCTCTCCACCTGCAACTTCAGATCGTAAAATCGCCGCATCGTCTCGCCCTCGGTCGTGGTTTCATCGCGATGGATCACGAGGCGGAATCGCGCCTCGGCGAGCGGCTGGTGGCGCAGGTTCGCCACGCGCAGCACGAGCGTGGGCACGCCATTCACCAGCGCGACGGTCAGGCATTCGCTGAAGAGGATTCGCACCATCGGCCGCGAGAACCGCACAAAGATGAGCCCCGTGATCACCGCCGTCCAAAACATGCCGATCATCAGTTCCAGTGTCACCACGATGTGCCCGTATCCCGTGGCGGGGTGCATGTGCCCGTAGCCCACCGTCGCGAGCGTCTCGGCGCTGAAGAAAAATGCGCTGGCAAAGGAATACGGCGTCATCTCCGCGATGCACGCGCCGCCGGCAAGATACGCCACCGCGAAGCCTAGATTCAGCCCAAGAAAAACGCCGACGACGAGGAGTGCGAAGCCCGGCCATGTGAGCGAGAGGATCCAATGGTACGCGTCGCGCCATTCGGTGCGGCTGGCGTTCAGCTTCACAAACTCCATCTTCCCGACCTGCACGGTGATGGGCGTACTCTTTTCAGATCGTCGTGCTCGCATAGGATTGCAGAGCAGAGACGCGGACGCCATTCCGCTCAAGGAGTCTTGCACGCGACCCACCACCCGAAAACAGTCCCCAGTGCGGGAACAACCCGCTGCAAATCCCCGTCCGCAGGATCGTGCCGCACACCTCACCTCCCGCACCAGCGCGGGTTCTCCCGGCTTACTCGATTCCCGTTTTGAAGCCTGCGAGCGCCTCCACCTTTCGCGGATGCGGCGCACCTTCGTAACCGCGCCAGCCGGCCGTGACCACGACCGCCGCAAATTTTTCATCCGGGCTCACAAAACACCCGGCGAGGCCGACCGCCATGGGCACAATGCGATCGTAGTCCCTGCGAATCAGCAGCTCCTTCTTCTCTTCGGCCGGCAGGAAAACTTGGAAACTCTTCGTCCCGCCGAACTCCGAATTATCCAGCGTGGCCGCGACCGTCTGGATCACGGGCTGAAACACGAAGCTCCGGCGTTTTCCAGTCACCAGCGGGAGGTGCTCCATCGCGGATGACGTGCGCTTCACGCCATGTGTTTCCAGCAGGAGCGAGACGGCCTTCCCGTGCGCCGTCCAGAATTGCCGAATGCCATTCGCAGGCTTGTCGGGGAGCTCGAATTTTTTGGTCTCCGCGATCTTGTTCGTCCCCGTGTCCTGAATCGTCAGCACCCAGTTGCACTCGTCGGCGGCTTCATTCGACTGTTTGCATATCCACGCAAATTTCCCGCCCGACGACCAACCCAGCGGGAAAATGCGATCATCCAGGCCGAGGTGCGTTTCCGGTGTCACAAAGAGCGGCGTCTCCCCCGGCGCGGCGTCCGCCGCACGGAGCGGAGCGAAGGCGGCGAGCAGCAGAAATGTGCGGAGCAGAATTGCGGTGGTGTTCATGGTCAGAGTTGCTTGGTGAAAATGATGCCAAGAGTGTTTCGGATTATTGTTTGGCCACGCAAAGGCCCGAAGGCGCGAAGGAAAATCGGTTGCTTTGCGCCTTTGCGCCTTCGCGTGCCCCCATTGGACGATGACTGCTGTGGGCGGGTGAAAAACTCCTCACGTTGCGGGTCAGTTCGCCTCCTCGGACGGGCCGACACTCGGGAAATGCTTTCGCAATTCGGCAGTCAGATTCCCGCGCGCAGCGAGTTGCAGGTCCGCATTCAGGTTTTGCCGATCGCGCCCGAGGCTCGTCTTTAACCACGCATGGTTTCCACCTGTCACGGTGAAGCCGCCGAGAAATTTCTTCGACCGCAGCTCGAAGACGAGAATCTCGCCGACCCAGCTTCCGGCCTCGAACGACTTTGCGCCCGTCATTTTCGCCTCCTTCGCTTCCGTCGTCCGCACGACGAGCACGTAGCGCGTCTCGGCCATGCGCTGCCAGTCGGGGCTCTCGGGGCCGCAGCTCGGATCGTATTTCGCATCGAGCAAATCCGCGGCAACGGGCTTCACGAGGTTCAGCACGTTCGCGACATCCGCCGCCGGAGAGCGCTGGTTGAGACGCACCGGGAGCGCGAGCCGCACGGTCGGGTTTTCCAGTTCCTCGATTTGCACGAGCAGCCCGTTTGATTTTTTGAACTTCATGCTGAGATCGGTCACCGCCTTCAGCGCATCCGCCGACTGCGCCGTGAGCGGCGGAACCGCGCGAGCCGCCTCCGCGAGCGAAGGGAGCAGCGCAAGCGTCTCCTTCGCCTTCGCCTCAAATTTTTCGCGCGGCTTCTGGCAGCCGGATGCGAGCAGCACCACGACTCCGAGAAATGCGCGGAGCACAACGCGCATCACAGATTTTGCTCTCCGCACGACCGAATGCGCGAGGTTCGCGCGCAGTCCAGTGACGGAGCGTGCGCGGGCTCGCTGGAAGTTCATCGTCATGCACGCCACCCTGTTCATTCCGGCGGAGACGGTAAAGTGCGAAGCGGATTTCGCGCGACCCATCGGCCACGCCCGACGAAGCGGGCAGTGCCGAGGAGGGGACTCGAACCCCTACTCCTTGCGGAACCAGATCCTAAGTCTGGCGCGTCTGCCAATTTCGCCACCTCGGCCCACAAAGCAAATGTCCGACGGCTGCGCGAAGATGTCGAGTTGAACCGCCGAGACCGCCATTCAAACACTCATTCCGCGGAGCACCGTGTCCTGCGCACGCCTTCAGTTGCGGAATCCGGGAGCGGCGACTTCCAATGATTCTGCCGCGCCGCGGATCCCACCTACCCTCCGTGGCGGATCAAATCGAACGAGTAGGGAATCTTTTCCGTGCCGATCGCGAGACGCATTTTGTCCGGTGCCGACGGCAGCCGCGCCTGTGTAAACGCCACCCCCCGGCGGAGTGAGCGTGGACGGCCCCGCGAAATTTGAAACGGGAGGGGGCGGAGTGGCGGCTGCGTGGATGGAGGCATCCGCGGGGGCGGCAGAAATGCGTGGCGAAATGGTGAACAATTTTCCCTAGACCAAAAAAATGGAAGATGTGTCCGACAGCGAAGCGGTGATGACCGCGCCATCAACCAATGAGGACGACCGCCGTTTGGCAGTTCCGCTGGCGCTTCCTTTCACATCTTCCGCGTCCACCAACGGGATAAACGTCTCGTCCGTGTCCTCCGTGGAATTTGCATACGCCGGATTCGCGAGGCTGATCGCCGCCACGGAGAGGTACGCATAGGATTCGGAATTCATCCCGCACCGGGTCTTTCAAGAGGTCATGGCTTGGCGTGTTACCATTCCGTTGAGAGCATCGGATTCGCCCTCGGGACGCAAGGGGTTCGCACCGACTGCGGGGATGCGGCGCGCATTTCATCTTATTCCGAATCTTATTCTTAGGGCACATCCGAAAACCCTGTTGATGTGAGTTTCGGAGCCTTGTGGGCGGCGCTTTTCGCGCGCGAGTTGCCTCAGGGAGTTCGGGTGGGTGGGGTCAGTGGTTGGGTTTGATGGGGTTTGGCGCGGCGTGGATGGCG
>JANXZI010000069.1 GCA_025355595.1 Spartobacteria bacterium | reverse complement strand
ATGAGCGGCACTTTCGTCGAGCGATCCCAGAGCGTGTTTTTTCCCGTGATGGCCTTTTCGCCGAGATGCCAGCCGTGGTCGCCCCACACGACGACGATCGTATTCTCCGCGCGGCCCGTCGCTTCGAGCGCATCGAGCACGCGGCCGAGCTGCGCATCCATGAAGCTCGTGCTTGCGAGATACGCGCGCACGAGCGGACGCCACTCGCTGCGTTCCTTCAGCGTGTGCAGCCGCGGCTCGGGCAGCTTCCAGTGCAGATACCAGGAGAAGCGCGGCGTGTCGTCGCGGTCGTGGTCGAGCACGGGCGGCATTTGCAGCGTCGCATCGGGGTAAAGGTCGAACCACTTTTGCGGCGCGTAGCACGGCACGTGTGGCAGACGAAATCCCGCCGCGATGAAAAACGGCTGGTCTTTCGGCGCACCTTGCAGCGCCTCGGCCGCCGCGCTCGCGATCTTGTAGTCGCCCGCATCCTCGTCCTTCTCCGGCCACGCGCCCCAGTCCATCGCGGGATGGCGCGGCTCGGGCAGATTTGCGAACGGCTTCGCAGGCTTCGGCGTGCCGCCCGTCTTCGCCCACGTCGAAAACTCCGCCGCCTGATCCTTCGGCTTGATCGAACCGTCGTGGTAAATTTTCCCCGCCGTGAAAGTGTGATAGCCCGCGCCCGTGAATGTCTGCGGCAGCGTGATGTGCTGCTTCGTCTGCTCGACATCGCGGATGCCGGGCATGAGCCCGTAGATGCCCGTGCTCGAAGGCCGCAGCCCCGTGAGCAGGCTCGATCGCGAGGGATTGCACAGCGGCGCCTGGCAGTGCGCGTTCGTGAAAAGTGTGCCGCGTGCGGCAAGGCGATCGATGTTTGGCGTCTTCACCTGCGGATGCCCGCCGAGGCAGCCGATCCAGTCGTTCTGATCGTCAATCGCGATGAAGAGCACATTGGGCCGCGGTGCCTCGGCAGCAGCCGCAGCCGCAGCGAGAATAAGAAATGGAACAACGAGGGCGCGGAGGGGATTCATGGGCTTCGGTTTTTGGAGAATGTCACGGCGAGGCCCGTTGAACACCGGACGAGGCCGGGACGCCATCTGCTTTCACCCATCCCGCATTGGACGTTGAAATTCTCCCCGCTGTTTTGATGTGACAACTCTTCCGCCCTTCCCCAATGCGTACTCCCACGGCAGGCGGCGAAAAAGGGACAGCCGGTTCCGCTTCAGCCACGCCGCCGTCCAGTGGCGCAGGAACATCCGCAGCGTCGCCATCGCCGCATTGCCGCCGTCCGCCTCCGAGCAGAGTTTGCGGTGGAATTGCCGGTGCCCGGCGAAGCATTTCTCCGCCTTGGCCGCGAGCCATGCCGGGAGTTCCTTCGGCAGCTCCGCACCCAGCCAGCGCGAGGCTTCGGCCACGATGCTCTCCGCCACCCACAGTGGCACGATGGCATGGGTCTTCCGCTCGATGGCCGACTCGGGATCGAACATCCACTGCCGGTCTTCCGATGCCTTGGAACCACCAAGGCCCGAAGGACGCGAAGACGGGCGGGAGCCACGCCGGAGGACACGCCTGCCCTTCTTCGTGCTCTTCGTGTCTTTGCGGTTAATCCTGCTTTTCGACGAGGGCGATTTCATCGGGCGTGAGGGCGTAGAGTTCATAGACGAGTTGATCAATCTGCTGATCGGTCGCGGTCACGGCGTTTTGCAGCGTCGCCTTTTCCGAATCCGTCTTCGCTCCCCTCAGCCTCGGCATCAGCCCGAGCATCTTGTCCACCAGCGACACCAGCTTGTCGTGCCGACCTTGCGGCAGATGAGCAAGTTTCACGGCTACAGGTTTTCAAAACGAAACTTGCTGGCTTCGAGATATTCGGGAAGTAGCTCCATTGCGATCCACCTCCTGCCCAACTTCTCCGCTGTTGCACCAGTCGTGTTGGAGCCCGCAAAAATATCGACGCACACATCGCCCTCATCTGTGAGCATCTTCAGGAAAAATGCGGGAAGAGCCGAGGGGAAGCGGGCGGGATGGATTGGAATGCCAG
>JANXZI010000577.1 GCA_025355595.1 Spartobacteria bacterium | reverse complement strand
CTGCGGCCACTGGCCGCAGACACCGGGAGGATCGGTGTTCCCCGCTGGTGATTGGATCCACTGAGGCTGTTTCAAATCTGCGCACGTAGTGTGTCTTGCAACGCAGTTCGGTGTTTTCGGCGGGTCGCCGAAAACAGCACGCGAGTCGCGTGCTCCACCCGGGACATGCGCGCCTCCGGCGCGTCGGCGACTTGGAAGTCCCCGCTCCGAGTGTGCACGATGGTGATTGAGCGAATGCCGCTCATCTGTTGTCTCTCCGCCTCCATGTTCAAATTCCCGTTCGCTGCCGCCGTCATTTTCACCGCTGTCGTCTCTGCGCTCGCGCTGCGTGCCGATGAGCCGAAGCACGACGAGAAAAAGGAGCCCGCCGAAAAGAAGGACGAGAAGAAGGACGACAAGGCGAAGGACCAGAAACCAAAGGAGAGCAAGGGCACCGTGACCATCGCGGGCACCGAGATCACCTACGCCGCGAAGACCGGCACGCTCCCGCTTTTGAAAGAAGACGGCGCGACGCGCGCGGATGTGTTCTTCGTGTACTACGCGCGCACCGGGCAGGACGGCAAGCCGCTCGCCGCGACCGATGAAAAGCGCCCGATCATTTTCTGCTTCAACGGCGGCCCCGGCAGCAGCGCCGTGTGGCTGCACTTCGGCGGGCTCGGCCCGAAGAAAATCGCGCTCCCGCCCGACGGCCGCACGCCCGAGGTGCTCGGGAAAATTTCCGACAACGCGAACAGCATCCTCGACATCGCCGACCTCGTCTTCATTGACCCCGTCGGCACCGGCGCGAGCCGCCCGGCGAAGGGCGAGAAGGGCGAGCAATTTTGGGGTGTGGATGAGGATGTGGAGGCGTGCGGCGAATTCATCCGGCTCTTCACCACGCGCGAGCAGCGCTGGCAGTCGCCGAAATTCCTCTGCGGTGAAAGCTACGGCGGCATCCGCGGCGCGGGCCTCGCGGAATTTTTGCAGGAGAAGCACGGGATGTATCTGAATGGCTTCATCATCGTCAGCGGCCTGCTGAACTTCCAGACGCTCGGCTCGGACACGGCGAACGATCTGCCCTTCCTCACCTTCCTGCCGACGCTCACCGCGAGCGCCGCATTCCATGGCAAGCTCGCGCCCGAACTCACCGCGAACCTCGACCAGACGCTCGCCGAAGTCCGCACCTTTGCCTTCGGCGAATACGCGGTCGCCTTGCTGAAAGGCCGCATGATCCCCGCGGACGAACGCCGCCGCATCGCCGAAAAACTCGTGCGCTACACCGGCCTCCCGCTGCAGGTCATCGAGGACCACGAACTCCGCGTCTCCGCGACCGCCTTCCGCAAGGCGCTGCTGAAGAAGGAAGGAAAAATCATCGGCCGCTTCGACGCGCGCGTCGTCGCGGAGGATGGCAACCGTGGCTCATTGAACCCCGAATTTGATCCCAGCCACGCCTTCATCGCCGGCCCCTTCAGCGCCGCCGCGAATGCCTACGTGCGTGGCACGCTCGGCTACGAAACCGACCAGCCCTACCGCATCCTCGCCGGCCTGCCGTGGAGCTACGCGCACTTCGCGAACCGCTACGTGAGCATGGAGCCGCGCCTCGCCGGCGCGATGAAGGAAAACCCAAACCTCCGCGTGCTCGTCTGCCAGGGCCTGCGCGACCTCGCCGTCCCGCCCGACGCCATGCGCTTCTCGCTCGAGCACCTGCCCATCCCCGACAGCCTGCGCAAGAACATCACCATCGCCACCTACGACAGCGGCCACATGATGTATCTCCTCGACAAAGACGCCGCCAAACTGCGTGCGGACATCGTGGGTTGGATGAAGTGACCGCGTTCCGTTGCTTTCCGGACGCGGCGCGTTCGCTACATTGCGCGCATGAAAGTGCGACTGCTGGTCCAATTCGATCCCAAGGCGAAACGCTGGTCCGCAGTTTTCCCCGAGTTGCCCGGCTGCACGTCTGCCGGCGACACCGAGGCCGAGGCGATCGCAAATGCGAAGGAAGCGCTCGTGCTGTGGTTTGAGCCTGCGCCCGTGAAACTGGCTGCGGGGGAAAAGATGCTGGAACTCGCGCTGCCGTGAGCACAAGCGCGGTTGTTGACGGTGCGCCGTGACGGTTCGTAATTTGCGCGTCGCCAGTGAACCTCACACGCCACGCCACGCACATTTTCCACGCCTGCCTCGCCATCGCGATCGCGGGGATTTTTTCCGCCTCATCGCGTGCGGACGAATCGGCAACGCCCGCGCCCGCCGTGCAGCCGGAGCGCACGATCGCCGAGGAGACGGCGGTACTCGAAAAGGGGCGGCTCTCGGCGAAGCAGCGGTCCTTCGCGCGGCTCGCGACGCATCCCGATCCTGCGGCGGAGGGGCTGCTGCGAGCGCAGTTCGCACGCTACGAGTCGCACGAACTGCCGCCCGCGCTGTGGCTGGATCTTTTCGAGGCGATGGCCCGACGCGGCACGGCGGAATTCAAGTCGCTGCTCGCCGCGCGCGAGGGGCGGCTGGCGAAGTCGCCCGATCCGCTGCGGCGCTTCGAGGAGTGTCTCGAAGGCGGCGACGGCGAGGCGGGCCGCGTGGTCTTCGAGAAAAAGCCCGAGGCCGGCTGCATCCGCTGTCACTCGGTGGATGGCAAGGGCGGGCAGATCGGTCCCGAACTCACCTGGCTGCGGCACGCGACAGAGCGCTCGCACATTCTTGAATCCATCATCACGCCAAATGCGCAGGTCGCGACCGGTTTCGACAGCGTCGCGCTGAAGCTGAAAAACGGCGAGACCGTCGTGGGCGTCGTGCGCGGCGAATCGGCGGTGGACATCACGCTGGCGTCATTTGCCGACGGCAAGCGCACCACGGTGAAGCTCGCGAAAGTCGCCGAGCGCACCCCGGTGCCGAGCCCGATGCCGCCGGCCTTCGGTCTGGTGCTCAGCAAGCGCGCCATCCGCGACCTTGTGCAGTTCATCGCGGCGGGGGATTGAAGCATTTCAAGTAGTTCCGCATGCGGCGGAGGACGCCGGCAAGGAGCCGGGGCGCCCCGCTCCGAAGTTCAAGCACGGGGCGAAGGCGCCCCGGCTCCTTGTGCGATCGCGACCGGGACGAGGATGGCATCGCGCATTCCGTGGATGAGCTTTTTGTCCGCAGGGACAATGGTGGCGAGGATGCCGCCGAGCTTCGTGTCGCCGCCAGTGACGAAGTAGTACGGGCACAGGCGGACGCGTCCGCGCATGGTGCGGACTTCGCCGGTCACAGGATCGAAGTACGGATGCTCGACGATGCGCGAGTGGGCGAAGCGCATGAGGACTTGCGGGTGATGCGGGAATTCGGCGACGGCGCGATTGATTGCTGCGGCCCATTCGGTCTGCGGCACATCGGAGCCGACGGTGACGCCGCGGCTGCCCCAGCCCTCGGGCGAGAAGCCGCTGACCTTCAGCACGAAGTCGCGCTCCTTTTGCGAGAAGGTCTTCAGCTCTTCCCACGAGGAAATGTTCAGCCACGGCAGCACGGCGTGGTGCGGCAGTGGCGCGGGGTTGAGCACCCAGGACTGCGGGATGTGATTTTGCAGGATGAGGAAATTGCGCTCGCTGAGTTCGCGCCGCCAGAATTCGCGGAGCGGGCGCGACCAGAAAAGCGCGAGCCACATCTTTTCCTCCAGCCACGGCTTGAAGGGGGGCGTCACGCGCGCGCCGTTCGCCGCAGCGTCCATGATGGCGCGCGCGGACGGGATGTTAGGCAGATCGAATTGCTCGAAGAAACGGTAGATCGAACGCGGAACGGGGAGCGCGGAGCGCGGAACGAATTCCTCAGCGCGCTGCACCTGCCATTGCGCGCCGGATTCATTCGCGCGGGCGGCGAGCCACTGCATCTCGGGGCGGTAGGTCGTGGATTCCTCGGAGACGAGGATGTCCGCATTTTCACCGAGCACGCTGCGGAAACCCGCGAGCATTCCATCCGCACCACCGACGATGTCGAACCCGAGCGCGGCATACGTTTTTCCGAGCCATGCGGTGAGGCCGATGCCGCCGGGGACGCTGTCGAGTTCCGAGATCGCGAAGCCGTCGGCGGTGAGCAGCAGGTCGGGGCGGATGACTTGCGGCAGTTCGTTGCGAAATTGCTTCCGCCGCGCAAACTCGATCAGCTCCGGCGGCTTTCCGCGGTCGAGGTAATCCGCGACCCACGCGGGTGCCTTGCCGTTCGCGCTGCGGTGGTAAAGCTCGTTCGACGCTCGCTGAAAAATCATCAGCCGATGGCCGAGCTTTTCGAGTTCCTCGATGAATGACGCATCGAGCCGCAGCGGTTCCGGCGAGAGCAGCCAGTCCTTTTCCGCAAACAATCCAGCGCCCGGAATCTCGGCGCGCAGGCGGGCAAGGATCTCTGTTGCGTTCATGCTGGGTCCGCAGATCACCGGGCAGCGCGTTCGATGTCGAGGATGTGAACTTCCTTCACTGGAAAATCCACCCGCCATATCACCGTCCATTTCCCAAAAGTGGCCCTTTGGATGGGCGACTTCCGGCCCGCAACTGCGCGTCAGTCATGCGCAGGACTTCTTCTTTCACTTCGGCGAAGCTCATGCGCGGAAAGTAGCGGCTCGTCCTGACTGGTGCAACTTTCAACGAAGACAAGTGCGCGCTCGCCTTTCGCAAATTCCATTGAAAGAATCGCGTGTCCCGAAACGTTAACCTCTCTGCCGCCATGAAACTCACCTCGCTCCTCGTCCTCTTGTCATCGTTCACCCTCCTCGCCGCGCCGAAGGATGCGCCGGTCACGCTCCTCGTGGACACGCTGGAGAATCACGTCCTCAAGCCTTCGTCCGCATTCGAGCTGCGCTTCGCCGAGGCGATGGTCGCGGATGATGTGGTGGGAAAGGCGGACGTGGAATCGCCGCTGATCATCCGGCCAGCCATCGAGGGAAAATGGCGCTGGCTCTCGACGCAGAGCGGCGTCTTCCAGCCGAGCGCGCCGCCGACGCTGGGGACGACCTTTGTCGTCACGCTCGCGGGCGGGCTGAAGACGGCGGACGGGAAACCGTTTCGCGGCACGGTGAAGGAATCGTTCAGCACGCAGGCGTTCAAGGTGAAGGGCACAAACATGGTCGAGTATTTCGATGCGAAGGATGCGTCGTCGCAGCCGCATGTGATGCTGCTTTTCAATGCGAACGTGGATCCCGCGACGCTTGCGGCGCATGTGAAATTCACGGACTCGGCGAACCACAGCGTGGATGCGACGGTGCGCCGCCTGAACGCGCAGGAAGGCGTGTTCCCCGCGTATCGCACGGATGATCGCAGCGCGCTCACGTGGGATGCGCAGGGGCGTGAGCATCTCGCGGGTGGCCCCGCGAAGAAGGTGGGCGGCGATGAGGATGAAGAGGATGCTCCGCCGGCGCCGAAGGTCGCGCAGGTTTTCAAAAACCAGATCGTCGTGACGCCGTCGAAGCCGCTCATGCCGGGGAAAAACTGGCAGCTCACCGTGTCGCAGGGTGCGCCCAGCGAGGACGGGACGTTCAAGCTTGCCGCCGCGCACGTGACGGTGATCGGTGACGTGAGGCCGTTTGAAGTGAGCACCGTTGCCGTGGAAAATTTTCCCGTGTCCGGCAAGAAGGCGACGCTCACCTTCAGCAAGCCGCTCGGTAAGGCGGTGAAGAAGGATCCCGCGAAATTTGTCACCGTCACGCCGGTGCCGGCGAAGCTGAAGGTCCAGATAGGTGACAATGTTTTCAGCGATGCAAATGCAATCACCGTGCGCGGCGAATTCGCGCTCGGGACGGACTACACGATCACCGTTGCCGGTGAGACTTCGGCGGCGGAGCCGTTCACGCTCGGACGGGCAGTGAGCCGGAAGGTGAGCTTCGCGCCGGTCGCGTCGCGGCTGTATTTTCAGGGCTTCGCGGCGCAGCAGCAGCGCGCGGGCACGCGGCAGTTTGGGCTGATGAGTGTGAACACCGCGAAGTTCCATGTGACCGCGAAACGCATCCCGGCGGACAGCGTGATCGCGGCTTTCGACGCGTATGCGAAGTACACGCGCGACGAGCAGAAGGACGACGAATTTTACCAGAAGGTGGACGAGAAGACGGTGCCGGGCACGGTCGTGTGGCAGAAAGATTTTGCACCCGAAGCCGCGGTGGACGCGCGCAGCGTGACGAGCCTGAACTGGGACGAAATCCTGGGCCCCGGAAAAACGGGCGCGGTATTTCTGACCGCGGAACAGCCGAACAAACCCGCCCCGAATGTGAAGCGCGTGGGCACGCAGGCGCTCGTGCAGGTGACGGATCTCGGCGTGGTGTGGAAGACTGGCGCGGACAATTTCCTGCACGTCTTCTCGCTCACGACCGCCGCGCCGGTGAGCGGCGCGAAGGTGCAGATGCTCGATGAAAAGGGCGCGAAAATTTCCGAACTGAAGACGGCTGCCGACGGCACCGTGCGAGTGCCGAAGCAGAAAGAAGATGCGGACGCGGCAAAGTGGCTGCTGGTCACGCACGGAGACGATCAGCACCTCGTGCGTTTCGATGCCGAGCGCGGTGCGCTCGAGTTTGGACGTTTCCGCATCAATGTCTTTGGCGACGAGGAGGACATCACCGAGGGCGAACTCGTGGAGGGCGGAAAGCGGCGCGGATTTTTGTTCACGGATCGTCCGGTGTATCGTCCGGGCGAGACAGCGCATCTGAAGGGCATCGTGCGCAGCTACGCGCTCGGCGAATCGCACATGGCGGCGGGCGTCTCGGCGAAGCTGAAGGTGAAAGGGCCGAAGGGCCGCGTGATCCTCGAACGTAAGCTGACGCTCTCGGACACGGGCGCGTTCGACGTGGACATCGCGCTCGGGAAGGACGCGGTCGGCGGATATTCCGCGCAGCTATTTTTCGCGGGGAAGGAGGACGAGGACTGGAGTGACATCCAGTGCGGCTGGTCGGCGCAGGAGTATTCGCCGAACGCGTTTGAGGTGAAGATCGCGACGCCGCCGACGCCTTCGCTCGTCGCGCCGATCGAGCTGCCGGTCACGGCGAAATACTACATGGGCACGCCGCTCTCGAAGGCGCAGCTCTCGTGGTCGGTGCGCGCGATGGACGAGCACTTCGCGCCGACGGGGTTCGAGGATTTTGTGTTCACCGAGGCGCTCTTTGATTGGCGGCTCCAGCAGAAGCTCGGCGGTGAGCCGCGCTTCTCGGCGCAGGGGCGCGCGGACATCGGCAAGGATGGCGCGGTGAAAGTCGCGTTCAGCGTGCCGCAGAATACGCGGATGCCGCAGCCGCGGCGTGTGCGTTTCCTCACGGAGATCACGGACATCAACCAGCAGACGGTCGCGGAACGCTCGGAGTTTCTCGCGCACAGTTCGGACTTTTACCTCGGCATCCGGCGGATGCCCGACGTGGTGCGCGAAGGGGAAAAGCTGCCGCTGCAGGTCGTCGCGATCCGCACGGACGGCACGCCGAACCCCGAGCCGGTCGAGACGACGGTGAAACTCACGCGCATCGAGTGGCAGACGAACCGCGTCGAGGAGGCGGACGAAGCGGAGAATTTCCGCAGCGAGCCGATCACGCAGCTCATTGGTCAGGCGGAAGTGCGAACGGCGAAGCTCGTGCAGAATGGCGGCAAGTGGCTGCTCGCGGAGCCGGACAAAAAGGACACGTCGCTGACACTCGACAAGCCGGGGTTGTATGTCGTGTCCGCCGTCGCGCGCGATGCGGCGGGGCGCGATGTGATCACGACCACGACGGTGAGTGTGTATGGCAAGGACCAGCTCGCTTGGAATTATCGCAACCGCTTCCAGATCGAACTCGTGGCGGACAAGCCGGAGTATCGCGGCGGCGAGGAGGCGACCATTTTGATCAAGACGCCGATCAATGGCCCGGCGCTCGTGACGGTCGAGCGCGAGAATGTGAAGCGCTACTTTTTCACAAAGCTCGAAGGGAATGCGCCCGCGATCCGCGTGCCGATCGAGGAAGGCGACGCGCCGAATGTATTCGTGTCGGTGCTCGTGCTGCGTGGCTCGCAGGACAGCCCGAAGAAATTCAAGATGCCCGAGTATCGCATCGGCTACACGCAGGTGCGCATCGCGCGGCCGGATGCGAAGCTCTACGTGAATGTGAAGCCGTCGCGCGCGGCGTATCAGCC
>JANXZI010000573.1 GCA_025355595.1 Spartobacteria bacterium | reverse complement strand
GGTGGACAAGTCGGTCGAGCTTTTGCGCAAGAGCATCTCGATGAATCCCGAAACGCCCGAGGCCTATAATTATCTCGGCTACATGTGGGTGGACCGCGGGCAGAACATCGAGGAGGCCGGCGAACTCATCCGCAAGGCCCTGGCGATGAAGCCGGACAACGGCGCGTATCTCGACTCGCTCGGCTGGTATTATTTCAAGGCGGGGAAATTCGAGGAGGCGAAGAAGGAGCTGCTCTCCGCAGTGAAGCAGATGCCGGAGGAGGATGCGACGGTTCTGGATCATCTCGCGGACGTATGCGTGCAACTCGGCAAGGATGCGGATGCGATCGGATACTGGGAGCGCGCGCTGAAGCTGAAGCCGGAGGACGCGGAGAAGATCGCGAAGAAGCTCGAGGCGGCGAAGCAGCGGCAGGGTGGATCAAAATAGTCCCGCACTTCAGCGCGCAGCATCGAGCCCGCCGACCCGCCGGTCTTCGTCAAGACGCTCGAAATTCTCTACCTCGACGCGCCCGCCGCCGTTTCCCCGGCTCCGGGTCTCCCGGCTTCCAAAGCTCCCACGCCCGCCACGGCGACGAAGGACGTGCCATTTGTGAACACAGCGCTTCCCGGTGAAGTCATCACCTTCGCCGGGCACCGCTACCAGCTCGTGCCCGGCAAGCTCACTTGGCCGCAGGCGAAAAAGAAGGCCGAGGAGATGGGCGGGCATCTGGCGACGATCACGAGCAAGGAGGAGAATGCGTTTTTCCGCAGCACCTTCGGTGCGCGGCTCCCGAACAAAAAGGAAATCACCATCGGTGGCAGCCAGAAGTCAGCCGATGCGCCGTGGCAATGGGTCACCGGGGAGCCTTTCGATTTCACCGCATGGCACACCGGCGCTCCCCATGATGCGACGCTGCGCTCTGCCAACGACGTCTTCCCGCTCGGGCTTTGCTACGACAGGAAATCGGACAGCAGCATCGGCTGGTATGACACGAGCCAGAATTTTTTCACGGTGAGCGAGGGCTTCCTCGTCGAGTGGGATGATGATGGGACCGGCAAGCCAGCGCCCGCGGCGCGGTGAGTCGCCATCCGCCTACTTCGGCATGAGGAAGGCGCGGCCCATCGTGCGGCTGAAGGTGCGGCGTTCGTTCTGCCGCTTTTGCGATTCGGCGAGGGCGTTCACCTGGTCGGGCGTGAGGCCGGCCTCCGTGGCGCGCGCGTTCACGCGCTGCTGGTACGCTTCCTCCTGCTGCTGGCGGGCCTTGGCCTCCGCGTCGCTCATGAGCATCTGCATTCCGGGGCCGCCGCCGAGATCGGGGATTTCGTTGGAGGGATTTTTCAGGCGCTCCTCGGTCATGATTTTCGTGAGGCGATCCTTTTGCGGTTCGTCGAGCGCGTAGCCCTTGCGGTCGAAGTCGCGCGCCATGGAGTCGAGCGAGCGGCGGTCGCCGACAGTCTGCTCGTAGGCGTTGAGTTTCGCGGATTTTTCCTCGCCGAGCACGGCCTTCACCTTGGCGTCGTATTCGGTCTTGGTGGTCTCGATGTCCTTGCGGAGTTCAGCCACGGTGGCGTCGTCCGTCTTTCCTCCGAGGAGCTTGCGGCCCTTGTCCATCGCGAGAAAATTGCGCTCACCGAGGAGTTCGGAGACGAGCTTGGAGTCGGCCTCACTGAGACCGAGATCTTTGAAAATTTTCGCATACGCGCCGCCGACCATCTGCTCCTGCATACCCTTCATCGCCTTGCGCTGCTCCGGATCGTCGAACGCCTTGGCAAATCCGCCGAGCATTCCGCGGATGTCAAATTGCGGCTTGGCCTCCGCTGCTGGGGCTCCGGGCACGTCAGTCGCGATTTGCTTGGATTTTTCCTGCGCGGCATCGCGCTCCTTTTTCAGCCGCGCGACGTTGTCCTTTTCGATGCCGAGTTCGTCCGCGGATTTCTTCGCGGCGTCGAGCGCATCGCGCAGGGACTGTTCCATCGCGGCGATGCGCCGGTCACGATCCGCCGCCGCGGCCTCAGCGGCGGAGCGGGCATTCCATTGCACGACGGAAAACGCTGCGCCACCGACGGCGACAAGGGCGAGGATGGGGGCCATTGCTTTGCTCATAACGGCAAATGCGTAGGCCATGACGAGCGGTCCGTCGAGCGTGCGCTATTTTGCGCCTTTCACCGCCTCGCGGATTTTCGCTTCGCGCGGCGCAGGCGCGCGATTTGGGCGGGGATCGTGGTGGGCGATTTCAACAATCTGCCAGTGGCGCGAGGCGGCGCTCTGAATATAGGTGAGCAATGCTCCTTCCCCGCTTTTCCCTGCTGCGATTGTGGATCCCCGTATCTTTCACCGTGGCGGTTTGCGCAGGAATGGTCAGCGGTCCCGCGCGCGCCATTGATATTGTCGGCGAGGGGCCGGCGAACGTGACCGGGATTTATGACCGCTTTATCGTCGGCACGTACGCTGGTGCGCCGGTGCCGAATCCGACGTTCATTGGGTCGGCCTTCGACCTCTCGGGGATCGGCTGGCTGTCTTCGGATTCAAACCAGAGCATCACGCTCGTGAGTTCGCAGTATATCGTTGGCGCATCGCATTATTTCCCGAGTGCCGGAGCCACGTTGCAATTCTACGGAACGGATCATCAGCTCCATTCGGCTACGGTGGGCTCGGTCCAGACGCTGACCTACACCGGGACAAGCGGCCCGCAGGCATCGGATCTCACCCTCGGGCGGCTGACGACCGCGTTGCCGTCCTCGGTTACACCGATGCCGATTTTCTATGCCGGTGCGACGGACTTCTCAAATGCGTCGAGCTTCGATTCGTACGCAGGCGTGTCGCTTTTCAACTACGGGTACACGGCGCGGATGGGGACGAACAATCTCGACGGCTTCTCAGAGTTTCATTTCGTCGCGGGCGGCCCGCAGACAAATATCGGCCTGATCTACACCCAGGGGACGACGGCTGGCGAAACGCTCCTCGAGGGCGGCGATTCCGGCAGCCCGACGATCGGTTATCTGGGAGGCACGTATGGGCTGATTGGGACGCATTCCGGCATCGTTCCGAGCCGGTCGCTGAGCGTGGACGCATTCGTCAGCTACACGGAATTCGTGACGGAGATGAACACCTTCATGAGTGCGGACGGGCAGTCACTGACTCTTGCGACCGTGCCTGAGCCTGCGACGACATTGATCGGCGTGGCGCTGCTGGGAATCTTCGGCGTCTCGCGGCTGCGGAGGGGGCGGGTGGAAACCGCGGGTCGTTAAGACAGACGAGCGCGTCCGACTGCGGTCCTGCTTTGAGGTCTTCGCCGCCCCGCGGGTCGCTTTTTCAACTTCCGAGCTGATTGAATTGCGATCAGCGTGCCCGCGCTCTCACGAGCGCGGCGACAAAGTCAGCCGCAGCTCGCCGAGCTGCGCGCTCCACTTGCCGAGAAAGACGAGCGATGCGAGCGCGGTTGCGAGCTGCTGTGGCGGCAGAGCAGCGGTCCGCAGCGCGCTGGTAATGTGTGCGGTGCGCGTCTCGAGATCGGAGGCGAGCGTCGTGGTCCGCGTGCGAAATGCGAGGCGTTCCGGTTCCAGGATCGCCTTCGTGAGCGGCGAACTTGCGGCGGCGAACTTTGCGCCAAATTTTTGCGCGCTCTGCCGGAGGGTCGCGATGTCCATGAAGAGGTCCGCGAGTTCCGCGGGAGCCGTCACCGGATTTGCGCCAGCGAGCGCGGCGGGATGTTTCAGTTCGAGGAAATGCCGCAGGCATCCCGCGGGATCGCGCAGCGTCTGCCACGCGGCGTTCAGTTCGGTGAATGCCGCGTCCGATCCGCCCGCCGCATCGGGATGCCGTCCGGCGCTGAGGCGGTGAAAGCGTGTTTTCAATTCCTCCGCATCCACCCACGCCGCGCGCGGGATGCCGAGCACCGCGAAGTGATCCACCATGCGGATCAAGCGGAAAAGCTCTCGCCGCACGAGCAGTGCGCCTCGGCGTTCGGGTTCGTCACCTTGAAGCCGCCCTTTTGCAAATCGTCCGAAAAATCCAGCACGCTGCCGCTCACGAAGAGCGCGCTCTTCGGATCGATCACCACGCGCACTTCCTGCGAGGTCACAATGATGTCGCGGTTCGCCGGGCCG
>JANXZI010000056.1 GCA_025355595.1 Spartobacteria bacterium | reverse complement strand
GCCGAGCAGGTGCAGCAGCGTCGCGTGCTGGTCGTAGCACATCGTCTTGTCCACGGGGGCGGCGTAGCTGAATTCGTCGCTCTCGCCGAAAGTTGCGCCGCCCTTGATGCCCTGGCTGTACGGCGTGCGGCCAGATTCGGTCGTCCACAGCACGACCGTGTCCTCCAGCATGCCGCGTGATTCAGATGGTGCAGGAACCCCGCGATCGGCTGGTCGGAGTGCACGCACATTTTTTGAAAATCGGAGCCCGGCGTGATGTCGTTGTGGTTGTCCCAATTTCCCGCCGCGCCACGGCAAGCTCACGGGATCGGGCAGCGCGACGTATGCGGGCAGCTCGCTGCTCGCGCTGCCCGTCGCATGGATCGAAGCCCTCGAAGTCAATGCGTGGCGTCACCTCCTTGTTCGGATCGCTGAATCCAAACTGCATCGCCGACGGGCCGCCTTCGGAGACATCGATCCTGCCGCGCGCGGAAGTGAGCAGCGGCGCACTCGACGCGGTGAGATCGCTCACGCCGGAATTTGCGCTCGCAAATCCGAATGACAAAGCCGTTCGCCGCTCCGCGCGCCACGCCATTCTGCACGGGCGGTCTCGCGCGATCCCTCACCGCCCGCCATTGCCCGGCACTATGCCGCGGGGAGGCCTTCGCCTGCGCGCGCGGATCGGGCGCACCGCGCTTCACCCAATCTTCGAGCACGGCGATTTCCGCAGCCAGCAGTTTTTCCTTCGGCATTTTCTGTTTAGCGTCCGTGTGCCGGATCGCAGACCGTCTCGCTGCGTCCATCTTGGCAGGCAGCCGCCGGAAGACGCGCGCTATTTCAACGCTGGCTGCGAGGACAGGAGTATCCGCATCACACCGTCGCGCGCTGGAGCACTTGGAGCCAGTCGTGCAGTTTTTCCCCGAGCCGCGGGTCGCCGGTCTCGGCGGCGTGCAGGAGATTGTTCAGGATTCGTGCGAGCATCACGCGCGGCTGGCACGGGAGCAGGTGGTGCGGCTGGAGCTCGAGGCCCTGGCTTTCGAGGAGCTTCTGGCAGTCCTCAAGCTGGAGGCGGCGGCCGGAGTGGAAGGGATCCACAAACACGCCTCCGACACGAACAACGAAATGCCCCGGCAGCGCCACGCCGAGAACGGGCAGGGCCGCGCGCCGACCCACGGCGATGTAGATCAGGCAGAGCGTGATGGGATTTCCGCGGCGGTTTTCGATCACGCGCGGGAGCAGCGAATTTTCTTCCGCGTAGTAGTCGTCCTCGTTGCCGCGGAAGCCGAGTTCGCTGCCGAGGAATGCGGCCATCGTGTTGCACTGCTGGATCACGGTGTCCTTGCCGAGAAGTTTGCGCGAAAGCGTGGCGCCCCATTCGCCGAGCTGCCTGCGCAGGTCATCGAAGTCCTCGCCGGGCGCGACGACCGAGGCGAGCGTCCACGCGGCGTCCTCGACATCGCCGTTCTCGGGAAAATTCGCGCACAGCCTGCCGAATTTCTGCTCCGCGGCATCGCCGGCGATTTGCGCGATCGTTTCCTTCAGTCGCCGTTCTGCGCGTCCGCTGGCGGCGGGGAGCAAATCGCGCAAATCGGGAAGCGTGTCGGGGCCGCGCGCGATGAGCTGATTTTGCACCAGTGTTGCGGTGTCCGAATCCTCGTCGGCGAGGAGCGACAAAATCGAATCGCGCTGCGGAAGCATGGCGCACGCTAGTGGTCTGCTCCTCGGAGTGCAAGCGAGGGAAGATCGGTTGCGGGCATGAAAAACTCCGAGCATACACCGTCGCGGAACGGCCGCTGCGCGGGGCTCGACGCCTAACAGGTTGACTCTCCTCTCATGTGCGCCTAACCGCCCACCATGCACACGCGCACTCCCCTCAGCACCATCCTCCCCGCCGCGCTCATCGCGCTCACGTTCACCGCGCACGCGCAGGAGTGGACGCGCTTCCGCGGGCCGAATGGCTCGGGACTCGCGAATGCAAAGCTGCCCGAGCAGCTCACGGAAAGGGACATCAACTGGCGCTGCAAGCTGCCCGGCTCCGGGCACTCATCGCCGGTCGTGTGGGGCGATCGCATCTTCGTCACCGCGACGCCCGAGGGCCGTGCGGATGCGGAGGCGAAGCGCGTCGTTGTGTGCGTGAGTGCGAAGGATGGGAAAATTTTGTGGCAGCGCGAATACGCGACGGGCACGTATCGCAAGCACGCGGACAACAGCTTCGCGAGCCCGTCCTGCACGGTGGATGCGGAGCGCGTCTTCGTGTGGATCGCGGGGCCGGACAAGAGCCAACTCGTCGCGCTCGCGCAGGCGGACGGGAAGCAACTGTGGGCCGTGGATCTCGGGACGTTCAAATCGCAGCATGGCGCGGGCGCATCCCCGATCGTGGACAAGGGCGCGGTGTTTTTGCAGAGCAGCCAGGACGAGCCGGGTTCTTTTATCGCCGCATTCGATCCCGCGACGGGGAAGCAGATCTGGCGCAACGAAATCAAGAGCGGGCAGCACTCGATCGCGACGCCGTGCTTTTTCAAGGGCACGGACGGCACCGCACAGGTGATCAGCCTCGGCGACGGCGGGCTCGCGGGCTTCGACGCGAAGAGCGGATCGAAGGCGTGGGACATGACGAAGATCACCGCGTCCGGCTACCGCTGCGTGGCGTCGCCGCTCGTGATGGAAGGCGGGCTGATCCTCGCGCAGACCGGGCAGGGCCAGGCGGCCAGCGAGATCGCCGTCATCCGCGACGCCGCGGCGGGCAAGCCTGCGAAGGCCTACGACATCGTGCGCATCGGCGGCTATGTGCCGGTGCCGGTCGCGGTGGGCGACCTGCTTTTCCTGTGGAAAGAAAACGGCACGGTGACCTGCACGCGCATCTCGGACGGCGAGCAGATCTGGAGCGAGCGCGTCGAGGGGCCGTACTATTCGAGCCCGATCTGCATCGGCGGAAAAGGTGGACGGCTCTACAATGTCACGCGCAGCGGCGAACTCGTCGTCATCGCGGCAGCGGAGAAGTTCCAACTCCTCCAGCGGTTCCCGCTCGCGGAGAAGAACAGCTTCGCGACACCCGCGGTGAGCGGCGGGCATCTCTACGTGCGCACTTACTCGCAGCTCATCTCGATCGGAAAGTGACTTCGCGTTGCGGCTCTTAATCCTGTTCTTATTCTTATTCTCACTCCGCTCCGGATCCGGCTGGGGGATGAAGAATAAGAATAAGATTAGGATCAAGATGAGACTTTCCGCAAACCGCGCTACTTCCCGCGCGGGAGCAGCAGCGGATTCGGCACCTTCGGCCCGCCGGGGATCACCGCCGCCTGCGGGACGAGCGCGAGAACCTTCAGATTCCGGAACGCGATCTCATAGCCCTGGTCGCAGATGGAAATGCGCGTGCGGCTTTTCATCCCGAAGCTCGCGGGCACCTGCAGCTTGTTCGCCACGGCGAGCTGCCGGAGCTTCGGGCTGAGTTCGAATTCCAGCACTTTGTCGCCATTCAGCCAATGCTCCACGTGCGTGCCATGCACGACGATGCGCCCCTCGTTCCACGGGTCGCCGGTCTTGTTCAGCGGATCGCCCACGCGCAGCTTCGCGTTTTCGCCGCGCGGGTAGATGTTGTCCAGCGCGCCGGTGCGCCGGACATTTCCACCTTTGAGGCTGATGCTGTTGTGCATGTCATCAATGATCTGATACTCGAGGCCGACGGGCACCTGCCCCATCAGCTCGGTCAGCATGTAGCGCACGCCGCTGTTCGCCGCGGCGCTCATCTTGAACTCGAAGCGGAAATCAAAGTCCCAGTAAAAATCCTGCGTGATGATGTCGCCTCCCGTCATGCGCTCCATATCCTTCACTTCCTTCGGCAGATTCAGCTCGCCGTTCTGGATCTTCCAGCCTGCGGAAATCGGGTCCGCCTTTTGGAGGCCGCGCACGCCGTAGAGCCGCCTGCCATCGAAGAGCAGCTTCCATCCCTGCGCGATTTCCTCGGCGGTTAGAGAGTTCGGCGCACCGCTTCCGGGGAGCGCCGCGGGAGCCTCCGCGACCGGCGTCGCCGGCACTGCGGGGGTCACCGGCACCTTCGGGACGACGGGTGTGCCGGGCACCGCCGGCCGGCCCGGCTGGACGAGACTCGGCGGCAGTTGCGCTTGCGCGACTGACGCGGTGGCCGCGACGAGCACGGCAGTGAGAGGCATGAGGCGGAGGATGTTCATTGGAAAAGTGGTCTTAGGATGCGGGACTGAAAATGCGGCGGGGCGCAGGCGATTCTTTCATTCGCACTGTCTGCCCGTGCGAGAGTGAGATTCTGTGGGCCATGCGAAATCGGGAAAACATTTGTCAGCGGGGCGGGAAGCTGCAACAGCGATGGGTCTTCGTCCAGCAGCAGCTTCCCGCTTTTTCACCAGCGCGGATTCAGCGCATCAGCCAGAAAATCACCGCCATCGCCAGCGCGCCAAAAGCACGCAGCGACAGCCTCCGATCCGGTTCGAAAAGAAACAACGGCATCCCGCCTACCTGGCAAAGGCGCCCGCGAAGGCGAGCACAAAGCCGCCGCACCCGGCGAAGTCAGGCTTGGCAATGCGGACGCCGCACGGCATCATTCCCCTCATGGGCGTGCCGCAGACAGAAGTCGTGATCAGCAGCGAAGGGGTGGAGATCGTGCGCCTCAGCGTCACGCCGGGCGAATATGTCATCGGGCGCGAGGGCGACATCCACATTGATCTCCATCTCGTCTCGCGCCGTCACGCGCTGCTCACGGTGAACTACGCCGAGTGGATCCTCGAGGATCTCGGCTCGACGAATGGCACGCTCCTCGACGGCGAGCGCATCACCGGCGCGACACGCGTGCTGCCCGGCCAGAAGATCGAGATCGGCGCGGCGGTGATCGAGCTGCGTCGTGTCCCTTCGCCGACCGGCGAGAGCAGCGTGTTCCGCCCGCAGGTCGCCAGTGTCCGCCGTCTCCTGCCGCCGGAGCTGACGCGCGGCAGCAAATACGCCATCGAGCGCCCCATCGGGCAGGGCGGTATGGGCGCGATCCTCGCCGCGCAGGAGGCCGGCCTGCGCAGGCTCGTGGCGATGAAGGTGATGATCGAGGGCGCGGCCGAGAGCGATCTTTTGCGCTTCATCGAGGAGGCGCAGATCACCGGGCAGCTCCAGCACCCGAACATCGTGCCCGTCTATGAACTCGGCGTGGATGCACGCGAGCAGGTCTTCTACACCATGAAGCTCGTCGAGGGCATCACGCTGAAAAAAGTCCTCGAGCTGCTGCGCGCCGGCATCCCCGGGACGGTGGAGAAATATCCGCTCAATACCCTGCTCACCATTTTCCTGAAGATCTGCGACGCCCTCGCATTCGCCCACGCGAAGGGCGTCATCCACCGCGACCTGAAGCCCGGGAATGTGATGCTCGGCAGCTTCGGCGAAGTGCTCGTGATGGACTGGGGCCTCGCGAAGGTGCTCGGGAAAAATCACGCCTCGGAAAACGCAGACGACGCGCCCAGCCTGCGCACGATGGTGCTCACCTCGCGCGACACGCAGGCCGGCTCCACCCAAGCCGGCGCGATCATCGGCACGCCGCACTTTATGTCGCCCGAGCAGGCCCGCGGCGAGGTGCATGCGCTCGACGCGCGCAGCGACATCTTTTCCCTCGGCGCGATCCTCTACCAGATCCTCACGCTCGACATGCCGTATCCCGGTCGCAACGCCGACGAAGTCATCGAGAACGCCTGCCGCTGCGAAATCGTCCCGCCGCAGCAGGCCGCGCTCGCCCGCGCCGCGCGCGATCAGTCAAAGATCAAACCTGAAGTCCCGCGAGCGCTGGCCGCCGTGGCGATGAAGGCACTCTCGATGCGGCCCGAGGATCGTTACCAGTCAGTCACGGAATTTCAGCGCGAGATCGAGGCATGGCAGGGCGGCTTCGCCACGAGCGCGGAACAAGCCGGCAGGGTCAAGCAGGCGGCGCTTTTCATCCGGCGCAACAAGGCTGCCGCCGCCGCCGCCGCGCTCATCGTGGTGCTGACCGCGCTTTTCATGGTGAAGCTGATCACCAGTGAGCGGCGCGCGAACGACACGCTCCACAAACTCACCGGCACCGCGCCGACTTTTTTCGCGCAGTCGAAGGCACTCATCGAGCAGCAGCAGTTCGACAGTGCGCTGGAGAAGATTGACTTCGCCATCACGCTGAAGCCGGACGATGCGGAATTCCGCACCGTGAAGGGCAACGTCCTCCAGTCGCTCTTCCGCTTCGACGATGCCCGCGACGCTTACGCCGAGGCCCTCCGGCTCACCCCTGGCAACGCATTCGCAAAGGACAGCCTTGTGCTCAGCGAAGCCCTGCTCGCTGACGGCATGGAACCCGGCGAGACTCCGCGCACGCAGCGGCTGAACCAGCTCCACATGCTCATGCGCGCACAGGGCCGCACCGGCGAGGCCATCGGCCTCCTCCGCGTGCTCGGGAAGGACAAGAAGGCGATCTACGAGACGTGGCGTGCCACGCTCGACCGCGCGGGAATCCACGATCCGATCAAGCAGGATGACGACGGGATGCTGAGGCTCACGATCACTGACGCCACGCTCGACGACCTCGCTCCGCTGCACGGGATGCCGCTCCGCCAGCTCAGCATCAACGGCACCAAGGTGAGCGACCTCACCGCTCTCATCGGCATCCCGCTCGAGAGATTCGGGATGTCTGCCACGCAGGTCCGCGATCTCACGCCGCTCGCCGGGATGCCGCTTGTGAGCATCGATCTCACCGGCACAAGAGTGACTGAGCTTAGCCCGCTCGCAGGTGCCCCCCTCCGTTCGCTCATCGCCGACAACACGGCGGTCGCCAATCTCACGCCGCTCGCGGGAATGCCGTTGCAGACGCTCCTTCTGCGCAGCACAAATGTCGCAGACCTCAAGCCTCTGCGCGGGTTGAAGCTCAGCGTGCTCGCGCTCGACAATTCGCCCGTCACCGACATCGCGCCGCTTCAGGGTATGCCGCTCACCGACCTGCGCCTCACCGCCACGCAGGTGAAGGACCTCGCGCCACTCGCGGGGATTCCGCTCACGCAGCTCAGTCTGGCGAAGGCGAAAGTCCGGGACCTCTCGCCCTTGCGCGGGATGAAACTCGAGCAGCTCGATCTCACCGACACGCAGGTCGGCGACATCGGCGTCCTCCGCGAGCAGCCTGCACTGCGCATCCTCTCGCTCGGCGGAACCGCCGTGCGCGACCTCACGCCGCTCGCGGACTTGCGCAACCTGGAGTCGCTCATCATCCCCACCGAGTGCATAGAAATCGAAGTCCTGCGCCGGCTCCCCGCATTGCTGCGCCTCGGCACCGGCAGCGCTTCCGCCATCACTGCGCAGCAAAGGGCCGCGGAGTTCTGGAAAAAATTCGACGCAAAGAAGCCTGGTGGGAAATAGCCGTGGGAGCGGCGGTTTCCAAATCGCCGCAGCCAATCCGCAAGATCCGGGGCAACTCGGAAACCACCCCTCCCGACGCAAACCTGCAGCTTTGTCCTGAGATCACGCGCGGTGCGCGATTGAATCCGCGCACTCCGATCGCATGAACCTCCGCATCTTTTCCCTGCTCGCCATTTTCGCCCTGCGCAGTCTCGCCGCGGAGAAAAAGGACCCCTTTGCGGAACTCGTCCGCCCCACCGAACCGCTCACGCCAGAGCAGGAGCGCGCGTCATTTCATCTGCCGCCCGGCTTTGAAATCCAGCTCGTCGCCAGCGAGCCCGATCTCCGCAAGCCGATGAACATGCAGTGGGACGCGCTCGGACGGCTGTGGATCACCGAGTCGCGCGAGTATCCCTTTCCCGTGAAAGACGGCTCGCCGGGCCGCGACTCGATTCGCATTTTCTCCGACTTCGCGCCGGATGGCCGCGCGCGGAAAATGGAAATTTTCGCCGAGGGGCTGAACATCCCGACGGGGCTGTACCCCTTTCGGAGCCCCCGAGGGAACGAGGCGGGCACTTCCATTCCCAACGATCCGGAAAAGTCAGCCCGCCTCCTTCCGTCGGCAGCTACGTGGAAATGCATCGTGTGGAGCATCCCGAACATCTGGCTGCTCGAAGACACCGATGGCGACGGCAAGGCCGACAAGCGCACGGTGCTCTACGGCCCGCTCGGCTGGGAGCGCGACACGCACGGCAATCTCTCATCGTTCCGCCGCGGCGCGGACGGCTGGCTCTACGGCACGCACGGCTTCAACAACGAGAGCACGCTGCGAGGCAAAGACGGCAGCGAACTGCACATCCAGAGCGGCAACACCTATCGCATCCGCCTCGACGGCTCGCGCGTCGAAGGCCACACGTGGGGCCAGGTGAATCCCTTCGGCCTCTGCTGGGACCAGCGCGGCAATCTCTTCAGCGCCGACTGCCACAGCTCGCCGATCTACCAGCTCCTGCGCGGCGCATTTTACCCAAGCTTCGGCAAGCCGCACGACGGCCTCGGCTTCGGCCCGCAGACGATCACTCACTCGCACGGCAGCACCGCCATCTGTGCGCCGATGTATGTCTGCGATCCCGCGTGGCCCGCGGAATTTCAGGATCACATGTTCGTCGGAAATGTGCAGACCAGCCGCATCAACCACGACGCGATCACCTGGCACGGCTCGTCGTCGAAAGGAAAAGAGATGCCGGACTTCCTGAGCACCGACGATCCGTGGTTTCGCCCCGTGGATCTGAGCTGGGGCCCCGACGGCGCGCTCTACGTCGCGGATTTCTACAACAAGATCATCGGCCACTACGAAGTCCCGCTCACCCACCCCGGCCGCGACCGCGAGCGTGGGCGCATCTGGCGGATCGTGTATCGTGGGGAGAATGGTGATCAGCAGTTGTTGAATCCGGCGCTGCCGACTGACGAGAACCGGCTGATTTTTGAACTTGGCTCAACCAATCCAACCCGACGTTCGCTCGCACTGAATGAGATGTGTGACCTGCGCTCGGAGAGCGCATGGATGGATCTTGAAAACGCGTATCGAACGCCGATCAACCATCTGCAAAAGGCGCAGAGTCTTTGGGGTCTGTACCGACTCGGGAAAATCACAGTGCCGCACATTCTGGATTCACTGAAGGATCAGCATCCAACAGTCCGCACACATGCAGCGCGTCTGGCCGCGGAGTGGTTGGTCGCGGAGAACTCCGTGAAGGATACCAGGGGACGACGTCGTGACCTCGATGGAATGCGCAACGTGATTGCGGCCCTGATTGTCCGGTTGAGCGATACGGACGCCATCGTGCAGCGGATCGCTGCGGAATCGCTCGGTGTATTTCCGAAACAAATGAGTTTCGCCCCGCTCGTCGCATTGCTGCGCAGCACACCGCCAGAAGATGATCACCTCATCCACACCACGCGCATCGCGCTGCGCAACCACCTCCGCGAACCCACCGTGCTCGCGGATCTCTCGCTCGACGCACAAAGCACCGAAGAGCGCAAGCTCGTCCTCGACCTGCTCCTCGCCGCATCCGGCGAAGCGTCCGCGGAATTCCGCATGAAGTTTTTCGAGAACCACGAGGACCTCTCCGGCGTGCTCTTCGCAAATCATCTGCCGACGCTCGCGCGCAACGTCTCCACCGAAAAACTCGAATCCCTCTTCGCCCTTGCGCAGCGCAAGCTCGGCACGAGCCCGGAGGATCTCGCCACGGGGCTCGACGCACTCCTCACTGCGCTCGATCAGCGCGGCATTCCGCCGGGCGCGACCTTGCGCTCGTGGGGGCCGCAGGTCGTCACCGCGCTGCTTTCCGCGGGCGAGCCCGCATCCGCAGCAGTCTGGACAAATTCGCCCGCGGACGGCGCACAGCCCTCCGCGAATCCGTGGGCCATCGAGCAGCGCAAGTGCGCGGATGGAAAGACCGCCGCCTTCATGTCCAGTTTTCCGCGTGGCGAAAAACTCACCGGCACGCTGCGCTCGCCCGCGTTCGCATTGCCGAAAACACTCAGCTTTTTCCTCTGCGGCCACGACGGCAAGCCCGCCGATCCGGCGGCGAAGACAAACTTCATCCGCCTGCGCGA
>JANXZI010000533.1 GCA_025355595.1 Spartobacteria bacterium | reverse complement strand
CCTCGGCAATCATCGCAGTGACGGCACGACTCGAACGCCGCACCTGATCCGTGAGCGAGTAGCGCTCCTCTTTTGGAAAGTCCTTCGAGAGACGAAAGATCTCCTGCGCAGCCGTGAACGCGATTTTCCAAACCTCCAAATCCCGGAATGTGCGCGCAGTCGCCATACCATTCACTTTTCACCAGTCACCAGTCACAATCCCCCTACGGCACCGGCAGCGTGGCGAAGACCTTCTCGACGATCTTCTCGCTCGTGAGGTTTTCCGCCTCGGCTTCGTAGGTGATGGCCACGCGGTGGCGCAGCACGTCGAGGCCGATGCTTTTCACGTCCTGCGGGGTGACGTAGCCGCGGCCGCTCAGGAAGGCGCGCGCCTTGGCCGCGAGCGTGAGGGCGATGGTCGCGCGCGGGCTCGCGCCCCAGCGGATGAGGCCGGCCATCTGCAGCTTATAGGCGGCGGGCTCGCGCGTGGCGAAGACGATGTCCACGATGTAGTCCTTCACGCGGTCGTCCATGTAGATGCTGTTCACCAGCTCGCGGGCGCGGATGATCTGGTCGGGGTCCACGACGGCGTTCACGTTCAGCTTCGGCGCGCTTGTGCCCATGAGATCCAGGATTTGCCGTTCCTCGATTTTGGTCGGGTAGGTGATGTTGAGCTTCAGCATGAAGCGGTCGAGCTGCGCCTCGGGCAGCGTGTAGGTGCCCTCCTGTTCGAGCGGATTTTGCGTGGCGAGGACGAGGAAAGGGTCGGGCAGTTTGAAGGTCTGATCGCCGATGGTGACCTGCCGCTCCTGCATCGCCTCGAGCAGCGCGCTCTGCACTTTCGCCGGTGCGCGGTTGATTTCGTCGGCGAGGATCAGGTTGCTGAAAATAGGGCCCTTCTTCGTCGTGAACGCACCTTCGCGCGGGTTGTAAACAAGCGTGCCGATGAGGTCCGCCGGCAGCAGATCCGGCGTGAACTGGATGCGACTGAAGCCCGTCTTGATCGCCGCCGCGAGCGTCTTCACGGCGAGCGTCTTCGCGAGACCGGGCACGCCTTCCAGCAGGACGTGCCCATTCGTGAGCAGGCCGACGAGCAGGCCGTCCACGAGGTATTTTTGACCGACGACGACACGCCCGACTTCCTGCTGAAGGGCGGTGACCCAAGTGCTGTGTTCCTTGACGCGATCGGTGATTTCCTGAGTGCTGGTCATGTGTGGCGCGGATGAATGGCGGAGTGTGCGGGGCGTTTTGTCTAAACAGAATGCGCGAGGCGGGGAAGTGTGTTCGTGATGCAGGGCCGCCGCATCAAAAACATGAAGTGTGGAGCCCTGTTTTTTTTTCAACGTCCAACGGCCAACGCCCAACGCCCAGAGGCAGAGTCTGAGTTCGCAGCGTTGCTCGCTTTGGCCGTTGGCCGTTGGGCGTTGATTGCCCGCCGCTCGCCCGCTCAGTGCTTCTTCCCCACACCCACCGGCTGCCCGACGGACGGGATCAGATCGAGCGCGTCGAAGCCGAAATCGAATCCGCTGGCCTCCGGGTTTCCCTTTTCGACCGTGATTCGGAGTTTGTGCGCACCTTGGGAAAGATCGCGTTCGCCGAGCGTGCGCGCCCCGGTGGGGATCACGGCGCCGCCAGCGTAAAGATCCACGGACTCATCGAATTTCCGCCCGTCAATCGCGACCGTGATCTTGCCAAAGTTCCCCGCCCTCGTCGCGTGCAGCACGAACCGGTAGGCGCGCGCTTCCGGCGCGGCAAATTCCCATTCCACCCAGCCGCCCTCCTTCGCGCTCACGATCACCTGCGTTCCGCCGCTCCAGTGCTCCGCGCCCCACTCCTTCATGGGCATCGCGTGCGCTTCGGCATCGTGGACTTCGAGCACCTTCAGCGCCTCGCCCTCGAGTCGTGTCGCGCCTGGCGGCGGAGGCGGCGCAGATCGCATTGGGGGTAGCTCGAGCACCTCGATGGTTGCCCGCGCGCGCAGCCGTTCGATGTGTTCGGCGACCGCCTTGGCCAGCCGTTCCTCCGCGACCTTTCCCTCTGCGGCCTTGCGCGTCTCGTCTGATGTCTTTTCCGATGCGCCCTTCGAGACGACGTGCAGCAGGTAGCAGAAATCACCCGACTCGATGATCGCACCCGTCTGCCCCGCATTGAGCGCAAACGCCGCCTTCGTCAGTGCCTCGTTCAATGTCTCGCGATCGAGATCCTCGTATTCTCCCGCCTCGAAGCCGCCGTCCTTCTTCGCCTCCACCGCGTCCCAGAGAGCCTTGAAACCTTTCTCCGCCACCTGCGCGCGCACGCCGTCCAGCGCCGCGCGCCCGTCGTCGGCCTTCGGGCCGCGGATGATTCGCAGGTGTATCCGCTCGGCAAATTCCTTCAGCTTCGCGTCCACCGCGGCTTTCAGTTCCTCAGCGCCGGGCGGTTTCAGCGAGCCCTTGAGGTTCTCGAGGAACGCGGCGTAGCTCACGAGTTGCTGGATTAGCGGCGGCAACTCCGCCTGCATTCCCCCGGCGCGGCCCACTGCCTGTTCGAGTTCTGGCAAGTTGCCGCGCGCGATCCACTCCAGCGTCTTCTGCTGCATCTCGGGCAGAAGTTTTCCGCCGCTCCGCTGGAAGTCCTGCTGGACGAGCCGCAGCGAGACGAACGCATCGAGTGTCTGCTCGCCGGCATCGCGTTGCTTCTCCCCGGCGGGCACCGGGCGCGGCGGGATGAGTTCGTGAATGCGCAGCGCCGGTCCGAGGCGCTCGACCCATTTGCGGCTCACCGGCTCGCCGTTCACGACGGCGGCGACGTTCCACGGATCGGGCCCGCTGGTGGCGAGCAAGTCATCCATCTTCTCCACGAATTTCGCGCGCCCGCCACGCTCCCAGCCGCGCAGCAGGTGCGGCAGCAGCACTTCCGCTGGCGGCCGGTCGAGCATCTTCGCGAGGTCCGCGCGCCAGTGCCGGGCATCCTCGGCGAACTCCGGGCCGAGACTCCCCGCGAGCAGCGTGATCGAGTCCAGATCGAGCTTTTCAAATTCACCGATCAAATCACGAACGATCCCCCTTCCCTTCCCGCGCACGTCGAGCAGCAGTTCCATCTCGCGGCGCAGATCTTCCGCGGACGAACGCTCGCGCGCCCTCCGCAGGAATCGCCTCGCGCCCGCGGGATCCATCTTGGCGAGCAACTGCGCCGTGGCGTGGCTGCCGAACGGCCCCATCTTCGGATCCTGGTAAAGTTCATCGAGCACCCGCGCCGTGTAGGTCGTGTTGCCGGTGGCCACGTAGAAAATCTCGCGCGTGAGTTTCGCCGGCCATGCATCCGGCGGCCACATCTCCTGCGCCCACTGGAAAAGCATCGCGCCCATCAGATTTGCGAGCACCGACGTCGGCGCGGCCGGATCGATCGGGATGGAAAACACGGGCTGGCCCTCCACCTCGGGCGGCGTCTCCAGGAACTTGGCAAGGAACGATCCCATCACCTTTTCCACCAGCCGCGCCGTGAGGCCGACTATTTTCAGATCGTTCTCCTTGAGGATGGCCATCGAAAATTCCGCCACGGCTGGCGAGGTCGCGAGCAGTTCGAGGACGGACTCCTCCGCCAGCTTCGCAGGCTCGTGGCCGCGCCTGGCATCCTCAAGCACTCCGCGGATGCGCGCGACCTCGCCCGCCTTCACTCCGATGAAAACGGAGGCCGCTGTCTCGAAGAAGAAGAAATGATCCTCGCTCACCTCGACCGCGATCAGTTCCCCGCTCGCCTCGACGAAACGGATGCTGGCCTTCGCCTCCTTGTCTCCGAACTCGGCCCGCACCGTGCCGTCCTCGAACTTCAACGCACTGCCTGATCGCGCCCAGTCTTCCGAGCAAAACACCACCGGCGCGACAATTATTTCCGTGCGGACCGCCGCGCGTTCATCGTCAGCCTTCGAGGTTTCGGTCGAGTAGCCGGAGGAAAAATTGAAACTCTTCATCTGGCCGTCCACGCCACGATCGCGCGGACTCGGAATCAATTCGAGCTTCAGCGTGAACATCCCCCGCGTGTTGTCAAATTCGCGGGCCGCCGCGCGCGCGCCGGACGCCGCGACCACCAGGCTTTTTTCCACGCCGCCGTGGACTCCGAGCATCTGCATTCCCTTCGCGGCACCCGTAAACACGACCGCGTAGCCCGCACGCGGCGAGATCGCCAGCGCCGCTTCATTTTTGGAATCATCGGCGATCCGGATCGCGACCTCGCGCTTCGCAAACTCGGTCGTCATCCAGCCCGCCAGGCGCACGAGCGCCTGTTGTTCGCGCGTCAGCGGCTCGCGCAGCGGCTGCATCTTCGCGTCCTCCTCGACATCCACGGTGATGTCCACCTCCGGGCGCTGTCCGTCGCGCGCGGCCGACGTGAGATCGAAGTTCAGGAACCGCGCCGAATTCCACAGCGCGACATTCGCCTGCCGGATCGTGTCGCTCGTGAAGGACGCGCCTTTTTTCAGCCGGGATGCGGCGATGATTTCCGCCGCCGTGTCGCGCTTGTTCCCCTTCACGAGAATATCCCCCACGACCGCGTCCGGCGCATCGGTGAGATAATACGTGAGATCCACGCGGCCCGTCGCATCGTCTTCGGTCGTCTTGGCCTTCACGCCCATGAGCGATTTTCCACGCTCCGCCAGCACCGTCCGGAGTTCCCGCACATTGGCGCTCGCCGACGTGCCCTCAAAGGAGAATCTCTCGCCGCGCTCCCAGAACGGGTCGGTTCTTTGCTGCCTCTTCAGCGAGTTGCCGAGGAAGCTCCCGCCCGACTCGGTCGCGGAAATATCGAGCGCCGCCGACACGCCGCCAGACGACGGCGGCTGCATGCCGAGTTTCACCGCGATTTTTTCCGCCGCGGCCTTCCGCTTCTGCTCGGCCCGGTCCTCGATGAAATCCGTCACACGGTCGGCCAGCGTCTCCGGCACCGGCCCCGGTTTCGCGGTCAGCACGCCGATGAGTTCCGCCGCAAGCGCCGCCGGCACGCCCTCGATGCGGATGTCGCCCTGCGCAAACTTCCGGCCTTCCTCGACCTGCACGAGCAGCCGGTCGCCGGCCTTGGAAACCGCCGCCGTCACGCGCGCATCGCGGAAACCCGCAGCGCGATAGCCTTTCACGAGCAGCGCCTCCACCGTCGCCACATAGCTGTGAACCGGCGCGGAGGGATGCGCCGCGAGCAGATACGCATACGAGCCGGTGAGCGCGGAACGCAAGTCAGCGGCGGTGAAGGTCTTCGCGCCGGTGATCTCGATCGCCGATGGCATCCCGAGATGGCCCACGGATTTCCGCTCCGCCGGGGGATTTTCCGCAGCCGCGCAGAGGGCGGTGAAAATGAGGAGCGGGATGAGGGTGACGAGTCTGTTTTTCATCGGTTGCCTTCGCTTGTCGGTTTCGTGCGTGTTCCGCCACATCGCGCCCGCGTGCGGACTTCGCGGAGGGCGTCCGCCTGGGAGCGTTCGAGATTCATGGGGGAACCGGGCAGCATCGTGACCAGCCCTGCGCATCCCGCGAGGAAAAATCGCCACGAGCGATCTCGCGTGATTGTTTCTGCACGCACGCCGCGCATCCCATGTCGGACGCAAAGATTATCGCGACATTCGGATTGACCCCGCTCGCCCCATCCACCCCCTGTAGTCGCGAACTGAGCACAACCAATCCATGAAACGCATCCTCCTCACACTCCTCTCGCTCGTAACATTCGCCACGGCCGCGCCGCTCGTTTTCCAGGGCACCGACGGGCCGGGTAAGGGCAAGCACATCGTCTTCGTCGCGGGCGACCACGAATACCGCTCGGAGGAATCGCTGCCGGCGCTCGCACGCATTCTCGCGAAGCATCAGGGGTTCAAGTGTACGGTGCTTTTCGACATTGATAAGGACGGCAACATCGCCGCCGGCGAACCGCAGAACATCCCCGGCATGGAGGCGCTGGACAGCGCGGATCTCGCGGTCGTGTTCCTGCGCTTCCAGGGGCTGCCGGAGGAGCAGATGAAGCATCTCGATGATTACCTGAACCGCGGCGGGCCGGTGATCGGGCTGCGCACGGCGACGCATGCTTTCAAAGGCACGGCCGAGCCTTTCGGGAAGTATGACTACAACTCGAAAGCGACCGGCTACGAATCCGGCTTCGGGCATCAGGTCCTCGGGCAGACGTGGGTCGGCCACTACGGCACGAATCACAAACAGAGCACGCGCATCGCGATCGTGCCGGAGAAGACATCGCACCCGATTTTGCGCGGCGTGAAGGACGTGTGGGTGCAGGCGGGCGGCTACGTCGGCAAGCCGGTGGACAGCGATGTGCTCACGATGGCGCAGCCGTTGAATGGCATGACGCCTGATTCTCCCGCCGATGCGACGAAGCCGCCGCAGTCGTCCGAGTGGACGCGCACTTACAAGGCTGCGAACGGAAAAGCCGCGCGCGTCTTCACCTCGCTCTATGGCACGTCGGAGGACATCACGAACGACGGCTACCGCCGGATGCTCGTGAACGCGTGCTTCTGGACGCTCGGCCTGGAGGACAAAATCACGCCGGCTCTCGACATCGCGTTCGTCGGCCCGTTCAAGCCGAACACCTTCGGCGGGGGAGCGTACGCGCGCGGGATCAAGCCGGAGATGTATGCGGGCTTCGAGAGCCAGATCCCCGCGAACGCCAACACGAAAAATCCCGACGCCGGGAAACCGAAGCAGAAGGTGCAGCCGAAGTAGGACTCCATCCTCCGCTCTCAGCTACATAAGACCCTTCGTAAAATCGACGGACCACTTCGCCCACGCCGCATCCATCGCGGGCCGCAAGCTTTTCACCACCTCGTCACGCTGCTGCTTCGCCGCGAGATATTCGGCGTCCTCGACCTTCGGCTTGCGCACCATCGGCGGCGCGAGATCCTCCGGTGCTGTGTTGATCTTGACGGCAAACAATCCCGCGCTCTCAAGCGTCGCGCGCCCGTCGATAATGAGGATCGGCGTCTTCTCGGAAACGACTGCGGGCAGCGCGCACAGAATGGCGAGCGCGAGGATGCGGATGAGGTGGATAGTTGCACACGGCCGGAAGTTAGCGCGGCCTCGCGTCGAGCGGCCAGTCGTCGGTGCGGAAGGGCGACGCGGGCAGGCCTTCCTTGTTGTAGAAATTGCACCGCGGGGAGTTTGCCCATGCGTACCGGACGGCGGCGGGCTTGGGCACTTGCGGGCTGGAAACGAAGACGCTGTCGCCTTCGATTTTCGCGTCGGCTTCCACCCAGCGGTGGTCTTCGCCCGCGATGGTGAACCCGAGGAGTTTGTCAGTCGGCAGCGGCACCGCGTGCTCCGGGAGCCAAGGCGCAAGGCCGATTGCCAGCCCGCTGCCCGTCTCGGTGAATTTCACGCGGATCGCCGCCCCGTCGATCGCGGAGCCTCGAAAGAGCGGACCGCTGGCGACGAGGTTTTCTCCATACGCGACCTTGCGCGCCGCAAGCGCGAGGCGGAGTCCCACGTCCAGCTTGTCGCCCGGATGGACGGTGCCGGGGTCGCCGATGTCGATGGTCACCACCATGCCGGTGCGCGGCACTTTCAGGGCCATGAACTGCGCCTCACGCAGCCACGGCCAGTCGTGCTGCTCAGCCGGTCTCGTGTCGTGCTCCCAGCCGGGCAACTGCACGAAAAGAAACGGAAACTCCGCGCCCCATTGCCTTCGCCAGTCCGCGATGAGGCTCGGAAGAAGCGTGCGGTATTCGAGCCCGGCGCTGCCGTTTGCCTCACCCTGATACCAGATCGCTCCGCGCAGCGCATACGGCGCGAGGGGTGCGATCATGGCGTTGAAAATCACGCTCGGCGTCGAGGGCCTCGCGGACGGACTCGGCACGCCCATTGGATCGGGATTGGCCGGCTCCGGCCAAGCGGCTTCGGGCTTTGGGCCGGGATCTTGGCCAGCCCATTTGGCGGCATTGTAGGTCTTCATCGCCGCGTCGAAAGTCGGGCGCACTTCCTTTTTCCAACGCGCGATCTGCTCCTCGTAGGTCGCCATGATTTGCGGATGGGCGTCGAGATCTCGGCGTTTCGCCACCGCGTCGTCCCACGTTTTCACATGCCGTGCGAGCGCGGGCTCCGCGCGCAAGGCGTTGATGCCGAGCCACGCCTGACCCGGCGTGCCACCCCAGGCAGATTGGATGATGCCCACCGGGCAGCCGAGCTTCGCGCGCAAGTCTCGCGCAAAGAAGTATGCGACCGCAGAAAAACCCGGCGCGGTCTTCGGCGAGCTTGCTTCCCATTTGCCTGTCACGTCGGACTGCGCCTCGCCCGCGGTCCGCGTTTTCACGTTGAAGAAACGCAACTGCCCGTCCTCCGCCTTTGGAATTTCCGTCGCCGCATTGTGCGCCCCGGAGAGGCTGAAACCCATGTTCGACTGTCCTGAGGCCAGCCACACTTCACCGATCAGCACATCGGAAATGGTGATCGTGTTGTTCCCGCGAATCGTCAGCACCTGCGGCTCCGCAGACGCTGCCAGCGAGGCGAGTTTCAACAGCCATCTGCCGTTCGCATCCGCCACACTCTGTTTGCTCTGACCGGCAAAGGCGGCCGCAACGGATTCGCCGGGAGTGGCCGTTCCCCATAAGCTGACCGGGGCGCCGCGCTGCAGGATCATGTGGTCGGAAAAAAGGGTGGCCAGCTTGACTTCGGCGGGCAGCGGAACGCTGAGCGCGGCCAGGAAGAGGAGAGTGACAAGGAAACGAAAATTCATGGATCGATGAGTGATTTGACAGGGGCAATAAAAGGTCGAAGGCGGTGCGCGGAACTTCATGGTTTTCCCCAACAAGGCTTGGATGTGCCGGCGAGATGCGAGGGGAGAACGGGGCGCAGCTCGTTGATGTAGAGTCCGATTTTTTCAAAAGGAATGCGCTGGAATCCCGGCACTTTTTTGAACACGGCGGCACTGGCTTTCATGCGGAAATCGAGTTTCGCGGCGTCGGCAAAGCCAAGGTCTTCGATCGGCAAAGCCACGTTGTCGCGCTGCGTCACGACGCTGAGTTCTTTGGCGTTTCCGTGCAGGTTGCTCGGCTTGCCCGCGCCGATCGTCACGTTGCGTTCGATGGCGCAGCCGATCGGCCGCGGCGGCAGCGTTTCGGAGATCGCCACGAGCGTGGGGAAGCGGTCGCGCCACGGCGGCTGCGTGGGATTCATCGCCGCGAGAATTTTGAGCAGCGTCGGATTCTTGTCGTAACCGCGCGAGACGCCGCGGGCGTCGATCCTCACCCCGGACCCGCATTCGATGGCGAGGTTGTTGCGCGCGATGTTGTCGTGGCCGCCGCCGATCCCGACGCCGCAGCCCATGCGATACGAAACGTTGCCTTCGATCAGGTCGCCGCTGTCGCCGTCATCGAGATACACTCCGAGCGCGTGCGGCGTGTGGTGGATGAAATTGTGCCGCACGACATTGCCGTAGCTCGTCCAATCGAAGGTGCTGTAGAAGCCGCCGAGATCGTCGGACTCGATCAGGAAATCGTGGATTTCGTTGAACTCGAAAAGATGGTCGTTGCCGCCGTAGAGCACTGCCGCGTGCGGCGCGTCGTGGATGAGATTGTGCGTGATCCGGCAGCCCACGGCCGGTGCGGGTTGATCGCGGAAACCGACACCGATTCCCGGCGCGTAAACTTTCTTCGCGAGGCCGTAGTCGTGGAGGTGATTGTTGTCCACGACGTGTCGCGCGGGCGTCAGTGTTTTGCGGTCGCCACCGCCGACGAGAATGCCGCTCTGCCCCAGTGTGTGCAGGTCGCAACTCAAGACCTGATGCGCCTTCCCGCCGGTGACGACCACGCCGGAGCGTCCGAGATCGCGCAACGTGCAGCCCTCCACCGCGCAGCTTTCGCCACCGGTAATCTCGATCCCATTTCCGAGCCCGCCCTCGATCACCAAGCCGCGGAGCGCGAGGTGCGCTGCGCCATTCAGCCGCACCACTGGCGCGTCGAAATCCGCGATCGCGATCTCCGCATTTTCGAGCGGCGCGGGCGGCCACCAGAAAAGCGTTTGCGTCGCGAAATCGATCGACCATTCACCGGGCTGGTCGATTTCTTCGAGCAGGTTCAGCGCGATCCAAGGCTCGGTGCCCGCGCCTTCCGGGCCCGCGTATTTCGAGCCGATACCGCCGCTGACCGGCTGCGCGAGCGTGATGCTTTTCGCAGCAAGATCGAGCTTGCTCACGCGCACCGTTTGCCACTCCCACGCCACGCGCCAAAACCCCGCGAGCCAGAGCTGATCAGCTTTCGCAGCCTCCCGCCAGCGCGCCGGCCGGTCTTCGCGATAAACGAATGTGCCGCCGCGCGCGCCCGGTGCCCGCTTCGAATCACCGCGGTCGAGCACGCGCGCCATCGTCGCTTTTGCGTCATTGGGCCAGCGCGAAATCGTCTGCCGCGCGCCATTGCAATAGAGATCGAGCAAGCCGCCGCCATCCTCGAAAAGGTCGGGCGTCCGTTTCGCGTGCTGCACGCCGAGCTTCCCGAGATCGAGCTGCCACATGTTGCCGCGCGCCTCCTCACACATCCGCGCCAGCAGCGCCTCGTCCGTCACCTTGGAAAAATTCTTTGCGTCGATCTGGCGGCCGGCAGCGAAGAACGCCTCTCCATCCCTTGCCGCGCGCCAGACAATCGGCGCCTCTGCGGTGCCGCTGTCTTCCGCAGTCCATTCGAGGGTCTGCGAAACCCGATACGTGCCACTCGCGATCCAAATCGTGACGCCACCCGCAGGCGCAGGCAATTTTTTCCACGCGCGCACGGCGCGCTGTGCCTGCTCGATGCTGGTAAATGGCCTCTCGCGCGAGCCATCGCCACCGCTGCCTGCCGTGGCCGAAACGAAGAATTCTGTTGCATTCGCCGTAACGCAGTTTGCCGCGACCATGATCGCGACGAGGAAAACGCGGAGTCGTGCAGAAATCATGAAAGGAATCTGCATCTCGGCATTTGTCACCGGAGGCTCGGGCATTGGAGAAGGCGAAACATGAATCACAGAAGGTCTTGTGTAGGTGAGAGCGGATTTGAGCGGAGGATGGAGAGGAGAAGAGGGTAAAGAGTAGAGCGGCGATGGTTGAAGCACCACTCACATTTTTCCCCACGGTGGCGGCGGGCAGCTCGACACACTCTGCGCTGAGGTGGCCTTCATGCCGGTTTGTCGCGCACTCCTCCCTTTTCCACGTTTCCCGTTGCTTTTCGGTTCAGCGCCGGAAAAAAGTGGCTGTTCGCCATGTTCCCACTTCCCATGAAATCGATCCTCGTCGTTCTGCTCGCGTCCTCCGGCCTTGCGGCTTTCTCAGCCGTAAAGGAAAAAACCAAATCGAGTGCAACCGCGCCGCTCGCGACGGGCGAGCCGGCGCGCTTCGTGCGGATCGAGCTGCCGGGCGACAAGCGCATCCTGACGCTCGCGGAGGTGGAAGTGATCAGCGGCGGGAAAAATGTCGCGCGTGGCGGGAAGGCCACGCAGTCGAGCACGAACGCGGGCGCCAGTGCGGACAGGGCGATTGATGGCAACAAGAGTTCCGACTTCAACAAGGGCGGGCAGACGCACACGATCAATGCAGGCTCTACCCTGCCGTGGTGGGAACTCGATCTCGGAAGCGCGGTGGACGTGGAAAAGATCGGCGTCTGGAATCGCGCGGGATTTGAAACCCGTCTCGATGGCTTCACGATCAAGCTGCTCGATGCGGAGCGGAAAGAGGTGTTCGTCGCGACGGGCATCGCAGCACCGCAGGCGATGGAGATTGATGTGAAAGCCAAGGGCGCGCTCGCGTATCTCACTTACGAAGGAAAGCCGGGCCAGCCTGCCGGGAAGGGCGCGACGACTGCGAAGAACGATGGCAAGAAGCCCGACAACAAGAAGCCGGCGGTCTCGGAACCCGCGCTCGCGGAGGTGCCCGCGGACTATCGCGATCCCGCGACGTTCACTTTCAAAAAAGGCGACACGGTCGCGATCCTCGGCAATGGCCTGCCCGAGCGCATGCAGCATGACGGATGGATGGAGACGCTGCTGCAAAGCGCGCTGACCGAGCAGCAGGTGCGCTTCCGCAACATGAGCACGAGCGGCGATCGGCCCGACTCGTTCCCGCGCAGCGGCGGGCAGATCTCGATGACCGCGTATTTGAGGCTCGTGAAGCCGGACGTGGTGTTCGGGTTCTTCGGCTACAACGAGTCGTTCTCCGGAATCGAGAAGGCGGATGACCACAAGAAGAAGCTCATCGAATTCGTGAAGAAGACGCGGGGGGCGAAGCCGAACGGCAAGGACTTCCCGCGCATCGTGCTCTTCAGCCCCATCGCGCACGAAGACACGCACAATCCGAACGTGCCCGACGGCAAGGCACACAACGCGCAACTCGAAGCCTACACCAAGGCGACCGAGGCCGCGGCGAAGGAGGCGGGCGTGGCGTTTGTGAATCTCTTTCATCCGTCGCTCGAGCTTTTCAAAGCCTCGAAGGTGCCGCTCACGATCAACGGCGTGCATTTGACCGCAGATGGAGATCGCGAACTCGCCGAAGTGATCGCGAAGGCGCTGCTCGGCAAACAAGTGAGCGCGTCGCCTTCGCTCGATCCGCTGCGCCAGGCGGTGCTCGACAAGGATCTGCACTGGTACAACCGCTACCATGCGTCCGACGGCAACGACGTGTGGGGCAGCCGCTCGACGCTCAGCTTTGCCAACGGACAGACAAACGCCGATGTGCTGAAGCACGAACTCGTGATGCTCGATGCGATGACCGCCAATCGCGACGCCCGGGTGTGGGCGCGCGCGCTGGGCAAGGATGCGAAGGTGGACGACAGCAATGTGCCGAAGCCCGTGCCGGTCGTCTCGAATGTCGGCGGCGGCAGCAAGAGCAGCAGCGCGCAGAAGGAAGGCCGCACGACCTATCTCAGCGCAGAGGAGGCAGTGAAGCACTTCGCCATTGCCAAGGGCTTCAAGATCGAACTCTACGCCGACGAGTCGCGCTTCCCGCAGCTCGTGAATCCGGTGCAGATGCAGTTCGACACGAAGGGCCGCCTGTGGGTCGCGGCGTGGCAGACTTATCCGAAGTGGGAGCCGGGCAAGCCGATGAATGATTCGCTGCTCATCTTCGAGGACGACGGGCACGGCAAGGCGAAGAGCGTGAAGGAATTTGCGAAGGTACAGAATCCGCTCGGCTTCGAGTTTTGGAACAACGGCGTGATCGTCACGCGCCAGTCGGAGCTGCTCCATCTCCGGGACACCGACGGCGACGACAAGGCCGACACGCAGACCATTTTGCTGCAAGGGCTCGACACCTCCGACACGCACCACGGCGCGAACAACCTCGTGTATGGCCCCGACGGCGGCATCTACTGGCAGAGCGGCGTCTTCATGCAGCACAACTACGAGCACCCGTGGGGTCCGTCGTTGCAGACGGGGACGAGCGCGATGTTCCGCTTCGATCCGCGCCGCTTCACGATCTCGCAGCACGCGGGCAACTCGCCGAATCCGCACGGCACGTCGTTCGACCACTGGGGCTACTGCTACGCCACGGACGGCACCGGCGGGCGCGCATTCCAGGTGCGGCCCGAGGGCAGCGGCTTCAAGATGAGCGAGCTTTTGAAAAAGGAAGTGCGTCCCGTCACGTCAAGCGGCGTCGTCTCCAGCACGCATTTCCCGGAGAAAATGCAGGGCGACTTTTTGATCTGCAATGTCATCGGCTTCCTCGGCATCAAGCACTATCACCTCGAGCGCGATGCGGAGAAAGGCACCGTCTGGGGCGAGCCCGCGGGCGATGAGCTGATTGTGAAAGTCACGCAAGCCGACGGCAACGTGACCGAGGAAAAATCGCGCGGCCTGCTGATGAGCGGCGACAAGAATTTCCGTCCGTCGTGCGCGGTCTTCGGGCCCGATGGCGCGCTCTACGTAGCTGATTGGCACAATGTGATCATCGGCCACATGCAGCACAACGTGCGCGACCCGAATCGCGACCACGCGCATGGCCGCATCTATCGCATCACCGCAATCGATCATCCGCTGCAAAAGCCCGTGACCATCGCCGGCGCGCCGATCCCCGCGCTGCTCGAAAATTTGAAGTCCCCCGTTGATGGCATCCGTCATCGCACGCACATCGAGCTGAGCGGACGCGACTCAAAGGAAGTGATCGCCGAGACGCAGAAGTGGATGAAGCA
>JANXZI010000053.1 GCA_025355595.1 Spartobacteria bacterium | reverse complement strand
AACACCGTCCGCAGAAAATTTGCCATGAGCATCCCCGCTGAATTCGCAAAACAGTTCGCCGCCTTTCCCGAGTGCCTGCGCAAGCTGGTCGAGGCGGAACTCGCGGATGGAAATTCAATCGTCGAAATCTGCGGCGGCTTCCCGGCGGCACCCTGCGGCGCTTGCCTGAAGCTCGCAAAATTCGTGGGCGCGAGCCGGCGGAACTGCGAGGGCGGCGTGAAATTTTACGAGCGGAACAACTCGGACTACTGCGGCGAATTCACCACTGAGAATCGCCATTTTTTCGTGCTCGAACCGCCGAAGCCGCCGGAGCCGGAGCCGGACATGAATGCGATCCGCGAGGCAATGAACGCGAGCAAGCGCGCCGCGGATGCGGATATTTATGCGGCGGACAAGGCGACGCGGGAGGAGGGGCGGCGGCAGATGAAGGAGCGTGAGGACTTTGCTCCCAGCGAAGGACAAACGGGGCGCGGGGCGAAGCGTGAGCCGATTCCGCCAGAGCGGAAACCCGCCGCTCCGGCTGGCTTGGTCGCGCGTTTCACCGCGAGCATGCAGGGCTCGATGGAAAGCTGGCGCGAGGGCACGGGCTACGATCTCACATTGCTGAAATCCGCGACGCCGGAGGAACTCGCGTCCATTGAGGATTTGCTCGTGGCCCGCCCTGTGGACGAATGGCGCGACGTGGAGGCGCTGGCCGCGCTCGACTCGCCGCGCGCGCGGGTCGCGCTCTGCAAGGCGCTCAAGAGCGGCAACCACCGCGTCGCAACCGCGGTCGCGGAATATGCACCGCATCTCGTGTCGGACGCGGAGCGCACCAAGGTGCTGGTGGCCGCGCTGGAAGGAGCGGAAATTTATGGCGGACTCACGCAGGCGCTGCTGGACGTGGAGGAATACCATCCGCCGGAAATCGTCGAGGCACTTTTCCGTGGCCTGTTGAAACCGAATTGCGAAAACCCCGTGCATTTCGCGGCGATGCTGATGTTCATCCACGGCAAAGCGAGTTCGTCATTTGACTGGACGCACCGTCCGCTGTTTCTGCGATTCAAGACGGAAAATCGCGCGGAGCGGGAGAGTGTCTTCCGCGAGCTTTGCGAAAAAATCGGCGTGGATCCGGTGCCATACCTCAAGGCTGCGGGTGGCAAGTCAGCGAAGGGTGCCGCCCGGAAGCGGGCTCCGCGGAAGGCGAAGTGATCCCGAGTGGAGCACGCGAGTCGCGTGCTGTTTTCGGCGACTCGCCGGAAGCATTTCGTAGCGTGTAGCAGGGTGTTGCCGAACCCATTTTAAAACGCGGAGGTGCGGAGGAAAACAGAGAGGCACGCAGAGGAATTTTTTCTTCTTCCTCTGCGGCCTCAACACTTCCCCTCCGCGCCTCTGCGTTTGAAGAGAGCATCCAAATCTGTTCGCCTTTCACGAACTCATGCGCATCGGGTGTCTGCGGCGAGTCGCCGCAGACAGCACGCGAGTCGCGTGCTCCACCCGGGAGCCGCCGTCGGACGCCGATTCGATTTTGATGCATCAATCCGTGCCTCTCGCATTCCGCCCCCGAACCACCGTCGCCCCACTGGACAATCTCCCTTCCCCGCGTAATGTCCGCGCCCTCATGTTCAGCCTGCTTGCCGACAAACTTCAGGGGGTCTTCCGCAATCTTTCCGGGAAGGGGAAGATCTCGGAGACGAATGTCACCGATGCGCTCCGCGAAGTGCGGATGGCGCTGCTCGAGGCCGACGTGCATTTCCAAGTCGCGAAGGATTTCATCGCGCGGGTGCGGGAGAAGGCGCTCGGCGAGGAGGTGCTGAAGTCGGTGACGCCGGGACAGCAGATCGTCAAAATTTTCCACGACGAACTCACGGTGCTGCTGGGTGGCGATGCGTCGCCGCTCGATCTCACGCCCCCCGGGCGCATCCTCGTCGTCGGGCTGAACGGCGCGGGCAAGACGACGACTTGCGGCAAGCTCGCGAACTATCTGAAAAAACAGGGCAAGACTCCCGTGCTGATCGCGCTCGACCTTTACCGCCCCGCCGCGATCGAGCAGCTCGCGACGCTTGGACGGCAGCTTTCGATTCCCGTCTTTATTCCGCCGCCGGGCGCGACGAACGTGCTCGCGACCACGAAGCTCGCGGCCGACTGGCTCACGCAGACGCCGCATAACGTGGAAATCTACGACACGGCGGGTCGCCAGGAAATTGACGAGGCGCTCATCGCCGAAGTCCGCAGCGTGCGCGAATACCTGAAGCCGCAGGAGGTGCTGCTCGTCGCGGATGCGGCGACCGGCCAGCAGGCCGTGAGCGTGGCGACGCATTTCCACGAGGCGCTCGACATCACCGGGCTCATCCTCACGAAGCTCGACGGCGATGCCCGCGGCGGCGCGGCGCTCTCGATGCGCGAGGTGACGAAGCGGCCGATCAAATTTGCCGGCACCGGCGAGAAAATGGAGGCGTTCGAGGTCTTTCACCCAGATCGTCTCGCCGGGCGGATCCTCGGAATGGGCGACGTCGTCACACTCGTCGAGAGCGCGGCGGCGGCAATCGACGAGGCCGATGCGAAGCGCATGGAGGAGCGGATTCGCACCGCGACGTTCGACTTCAACGACTTCCTCGAGCAGTTCAAATTCATGCGCCGGCTGGGGCCGCTGGAAAAAATCCTTGGCATGTTGCCCGGCATGGGTAATCTCAAAAACCTTTCGCTCGACGAAAAGCAGCTAAAACGGATTGAGGCCATCGTCCTTTCGATGACTCCCAAAGAGCGCACGACACCGGATATTCTGAATGCCCGGCGCCGCCAGCGCATCGCCCGTGGCAGCGGCCATACCGTCACCCAAGTGAATGACCTCATCACGCGCTTCAATGAGATGCGCAAGATGATGAAGCAGATGCCCAAGATGCAGAAGATGATGTCCAAATCGAAGGGCGTCGGACTCTTCAAAAGGGGCGGACAGTAAAAATTTTCAAAACACACGCAGCACAAAAAACAAATCATGGTCGCAATCCGTCTCCGCCGCGAAGGCACAACCAACACGCCGTATTACAAAGTGGTCGTCACCGACCAGCGCAGCCCGCGTGATGGCAAGTTCATCGAGATCATCGGGAACTACGATCCGAAGAAGCAGGGTCTGAACGCCAACATTGACCTGGCCCGCGCGGACTATTGGATCGGCCAGGGCGCGCAGCCGAGCGACACTGTGCTCAGCCTGATCAAGAAGATCCGCAAGGCCGTCGCCGCGCCCGCCGCGAATTAAGCGCGGTTTGCATTTGTCGGTGCGCGCGGAAGCCTGCGTCCGCGCTGTCCCGAGCGCGCCTGCGGAAAAGATTTCAGCGGAAAGTTTGGGCATGTTCCTGAACTTTCCGCTTTTCCGTTTTCACACGGCGCGGTAACAACGCACGCATGGAACGCTTTCTCGATTTCGTCCTGCGGCAACTCATCGAGTTTCCCGATGAGCTGGTGATCATCCGCGAGGACGCGCCGAAGAAGACGATCTTCCGGCTCCAGATGCGCAAGTCGGACATCGGAAAAGTCGTCGGCAAATACGGCCAGACGATCTCCGCGATCCGGAATCTGCTCGATGCCGCAGCCTCGAAACACGGCGGGCGCGCGACGGTAGAAATCATCGAGGAAGACGGGCGCTCGGCCCCGGCCTAAGTGCGTTCCCGAGCCCGCTTGATTCGAAGCGTGCCCGGAGGTCACGCTCCACCGGGTGCGATTTGGTAGGCCAACTCTGCGGTGCGGCCAATTTTCCGTTGCCGCACTGCGCAGGGGCGACGATAAGATGCGCGCTCTCACCGCATGGTCACCAAGCTTCTCCACACCCGCTACCGCGTCACCGATCTCGAAAAAACCGTCGCCTTTTACCGTGACGTGATCGGCCTGGCCGAAGTGGACCGCAAGGTCTCGCCACGCGGCTCGAAGCTCGTCTTCCTGAAAGCTCCGCAGAGCGAGGAGCTGATCGAGATTTGCGAATTCCCCTCGAGCGGGCCCGTCATCGTCGGGCCGGATCTCACGCACCTCGCGTTCGAGGTGGAGGATCTCGCGGCCTTCGCGAAGCATGCGGCGGAAAAAGGCAGCCCGCTCTCCGACGGGCCGACGGTGACGGGCAGCGGGAGCATCATCGCGTTCGTGGATGCGCCCGAGGGCTACGAGGTGGAAATCATCCAGCGGCCAAGATGATTGCGGATCGCGGATTGCGGATTGCGGATTGGAAGAGCGGCGCGTCCATCGTCCCGTGCGGCGTGTCGGCGCGCATTTTGGAAAACTCAAAATTCAAAATTCAAAATTCAAAATTGGTCCACCCCGCCACCCCGCACTGCCATGGAATTTGACTGGCTGGACTCCCCTTTCGACCTGCACAAGCTCACGCCGCGTGAGATCGAGGAGTCGTTCGAGGATCCGTTCAGCCTGCGGCTCATGCCGGATGTGGAGATCGCGGGCACGGGCGCGGCGCGCTATTTCAATCTCGGCAAGAGCATCGACGGCCGCGCGGTCTTCACCATTTTCTGGAGCGACGGGAAAAAATTCCGCTGCATCCTCTCACGCGAGATGACGCCCGAGGAGGTGTCGTTCTTCGAGCGCAAGACACAGGAACTGAGCTGACGCATGAAGACGATCAACGCATGGACCCAGGTGCCGCGCTTCGACTCCCAGGAGGAGGAGGCGGCGTTCTGGATGGACACACGGATTGACTCGCGGCTGATGAACCAGGCGCTGCTCCGCGCGGACAACCGCGAGAGCACGACCATCACACTGCGCTTCGACCCGCGCCTGCTCGCGCGGCTGAAACGCATCGCACGCTCGCGGTATCTGAACTACCAGAGCATGATCAAACAGTGGCTCAGCGAGCGGCTCGAGAAGGAAATCGAGTGAGCGGCACGAGTGATCCGCATTTTTCTCCGCACCCATGGACAAGAACGAACTCCGCCTCGACCCACTCACGCGGGACTGGACCATCTTCAACGAAAGCCGCGCGCTGCCGCCGGTGAATGCCTCCGTGCGGGACGACGTGCTCGCCGAAAGCCCGTTCCGCGCAGGGCTGGAGCATTTCGCGGCGCACGCGCTGCACCACTCCGCAGGTGAATCCGGCTGGCAGGTGCGCGTGGTGCCAAACAGGCTGCCAGTCCTCCGCGTCGAGGGTGACAGCAAGGCCGAGGTGGACGGCCTCTACGAGCATCTTGATGCGGTCGGCGCGAATGAAATCGTGATCGAGGATCCCGGCAACCGTTCGCTCGAAGAACTGCCACCCGGTGCCATCGCACAGGTGATCCGCGCGTGGGCGGTCCGCATCGAGGACCTCATGCGCGACCACCGGCTGCGTTCATTCACCGTGCTCAAAAGCGTGGGCCGCGCCGCGGGGCAGAAAATCGCGCACAGCATCAGCCAGATCGTCGCCATGGCCGTCGTGCCGCCCGCGCTGCGCAGGAAGCTGCGGCACGCGCACGAGCATTTCACGCTGCGGAAGCGCTCGCTCTTTGCCGACATCATCGAACACGAGCGGCGCAACGCCAGCCGCGTGGTGCATGAGAATGCGGACTTTTTCGTCTTCTGCCCGTATGCCGCGTGCGAGCCGTTCGAACTCGCGATCTGGCCGAAGCGGCAGTGCCCCGACTTCCACCGCATCACGCACGAGGAGGCGGGCCATCTCGCGCTCGCGCTCGGCCTCGCGCTGCGGAAGCTGAACCGCGCAATCAACCACCCGCCGTATCATCTCACGCTCACCACTGCGCCCTCACGCGCCGCGTCGCAGGACGACTGCGAGTCGCTCGACGACGGCTTCCGCTGGCACATCACGATCACGCCCGTGCTGCGTCCGCCGGACGCGCTGCCCGCAGCCACCGGCTGCCACGTGAACGGCATCTGGCCCGAGGTCGCCGCCGACTACCTCCGCTCGCTGCCCGACGAGCCATCGGTGCGATGACGGGACGCCACGTTTTTTACGAAGGCCGCGTGCAGGGCGTGGGCTTCCGCTGGACGGTGAAAAATATCACGCGCGGCTACGAAGTGACTGGCTGGGTGAAAAATCTGCCCGACGGCCGCGTCGAGATGCAGGTGTGCGGCGAGAAGGACGAGGTGGACGCCTTTCTTGAAGCGATCGAGGAGAGCGACCTGAAGAGCCACATCAAGAAGGTGGATGTGAGCGTCATTCCCCCGCCGACGGATTTCCGCGGGTTCGAGATTCGCGAGTGAGCACCCGGTGAGGTGCGTCAAGCGCGGACGGGCTCCTTTTTCCGCGAGCCGTAGTACTCCGAGTAGCGGTAGTAGTAGTAGTCCTGCAGCGACTCATCCACGTCGTTGCAGATGATGCCGAGCAGGTTCACCTGCCGCTCGCGCAATGTGTCGAGCGCCTTGGTGCTGATGCGGATGCTGGAGGCGGCGAAGCGGAAGACGAACAGCGTCGCGTCCACCTTTGGCGCGAGGCAGGAGGTGTCGTCGGCGGCGGTGACGGGCGCGCTGTCGATGATCACGTAGTCGTATTGCACGGCGGCGGCGCGGAGGAAACGGTCGGCATCCGTGCCGAGGAAAAGTTCGCCGGGATTCATCACGGTGGCACCGCGTGAGAGGAACGAGAGGCCGGGGACGCGCGTCTGCTGCGCGGCCTTTTGCAGCGCGCAGTCACCGTTCAGCACGTCGCCGAGGCCGGGTCCGTTCGGGAGATCGAATGCGAGGTGAAGTTCGCCGCGGCGCAGGTCGCCATCCACGAGCAGCACGCGCACGTCGAACATCGCCATGGTGATCGCAAAGTTCAGCGCGACGGTGCTCTTGCCCTCGTTCGGCACGGCGCTGGTGATCAGGAAAACCTTCGGCGGCGGACCTTCGATCGGCAGGAAGAAGATCGAGGAGCGCAGCGAGCGCATGGATTCCACGAAAGTGTGCCGCACATCATCCGGTAGCAGCGGCGCGACATCGAGCGCGCCCACCGCGCCGGAGACATGCGGGATGGTCGCGAGGAGGCGGTCGGGGAACGTGGCCTGGAAGTCCACGACGGAATCAATGCGGTCGTCGAACGGCGTGATGATGAGCAGGCCGACGATGCCCGCGAGCAGCCCGAGCATAAATCCGGTCGTGAGCGTGCGCGCGACGCCGAGGTGCGTCTTTACGGGAAGGGTGGCCTTCTGACGGATCGAGATGATTTCCTGGTCCACGTTGCGCGTGATCTCCACATTGCCCTTGGATCGGTTGAGGTTTTCAAGCTGCGAGCGCAGCCGCGTGATCCCGGTCTGGATGGCGGCATATTGGGTCAGGCGTTCGCTGTTCGCCGCGGCCTTGGTCTCCCAGTCCCTGATGGTCGTCTCGAGGTTGCGGATTTCGAGCGTTGCTGCATCGCGCCGGCGCTTGAGTTCCTCGGTGCTCTGCCTGCGGAATGTATCAATGAGCTGCTGCTGCTGTGCGATCTGCTCGTCGAGGTCCACCATGATGGGATGTCGCGGCGTGAGGTCGCGCGCGTAGCCGGCGCGGTCGGCCTTGAGCACTTCGATTTTCTGCCGCGCGCGCTCGTATTCGATCATCGGCCCGGTGGCATTCGGGGTGCGCGGATCGCCCTCGCGGAGTTCGCCCGGCGCACCTTGCGGCGTCTTGCGGTCGCGGGCGATCTGGTGATCCACCTCGAAAAGCGCGAGCAGTTGCGATTCGTTCGTCAGCTCGGCGAGACGCGTGTTGAGCTTCGAGAGGTAGGCGGCGGCGGCGTTGCCTTCCTGCTCGAGGAAGCCCGTCTTGTTGTCGCGCTGAAAGGCGAGGAGCCTGTCCTCCTCCTTGTGCAGGCCGGTGGTCACGCGCTCGATCTCCTCGTCAATCGCACCCGCGGCAAACTCGCCTTTTTGCGAGCGCATTTCGCGGCGCGTGGCGATGTATTCGTGGAGGATCGCGTCGAGGAATTTCTGCGTGTAGCGCGGCTCCTCGCCGGTCGCGGTGAGTGCAAAAATGGAGGTCTGGTGCAGCGGCTCGACCCGCAGGCGCACGGCGCTCACGGGCGTCTCCGCCGAGGTCGTGCGCACGTAGCCCTCGGCGCGGGTGCGGATGGCCTCGTCCTTCATCAACTCGCCCTGCGTGTTCATGAAGTGCGTCATCTCCTCCGAGAATGTGCCGTTCTCGGGGAGGTTGATTTTTCCGCTCACCATCATCCGCGCCTCGGAGACAAAGACCGCCTTCTCCGCGGCGACCATCCACGCCGCGATGCCGGTGCCGAGTGCGATTCCGAATGCGAGCACCCACCAGTATTTCCGCAGCAGCATCCGGTACCGGATGAGGCGCGCGCGGAGGCGGAGGTTCGTGGCGGCGGATTCGGTGGCGTGGTGCGATGAAGGGCCCGCCATCGTGGACTAGATGTTGATGAATTTCCGAGGGACGATGATGCGGTCGTCCGCCTGGAGCACGGGATCCTTTTCGATCTGCCCCTTGGTCAGGATTGCATCCACGTCCACGATCGTCGTCTCCGCTTTGCCGCCCGGCTTGTTGCGCACGAGCTTCACTTTTTTGGAGTCGGAAAATTCCGCAAAGCCGCCGGCCTTCAGGATGGCCTTGCTCACGGTGAGACGTTCCTCCGCGGGGATCTCGATGCTGCCCTGCGTGCGCACCTGGCCGCTCACGTACACGGTGCCGCGCGATTTCAGACTCGCCGCATCCAGCCCGATGATGACCGTGGCGTGGATGAAATATTCACGCTGGAGCATGGGCTTGATCGTCTCGGCAAGTTCCCTGCAAGTCCGCCCGCTGGCGCGCACGCGGCCGATCAGCGGCACTTCGACTTCGCCGCTGTCGGTGACCATGAGCGAAAGTGGCGCCCGCTTTTCCTGCACCACGCGATAGCTGAGGCGGTCGCCCGCGCCGAGCTTGCGGGAATTATCCAGCACATCCATCGAAGTCGTTCCCGCGACCATGCCCGCGGCGGAGGGCAACTCAGAACGATCACGCGCAGTCGTCTGTTGCGCGTGCACCGTGGTCCGCGCGAACATTATAACGGCCAGGGCAGCAAGCGCGAGAATCTGGCTAAGTCGCCGGAACATTTCTCAGAACCGGTAGCTCAGACTGATGGTGCCA
>JANXZI010000496.1 GCA_025355595.1 Spartobacteria bacterium | reverse complement strand
CCGAAGCCAGTGGTCATCCCGCCGACTCCAACGCCCGCGCCAGTTGTACAACCTGCGCCGGTTCTCAAACTTGAACGGAAGCCAGCACTCTTGCCTCCCGTCCCCGCGACAGCAGCACCGGCGCTAAGTCCCACGTCTAATGTCCCGAAAAAGCCGGACGCTCCGTAGTTTCCGCGCCCCCGTTGGAGCAGGATGAAAAGTCGGACCGCAGGTATCGCGGCTCGTGTTCATGGATCGCGATTTTCCGCGCCCGGCCAATGATGCTCTTGTCAGCGAGCCGACGATGCTGTTTTCATCCGGCTCCGTTTTTCCCAATCCCACTTCATGAGCCTCGAAATCAAAATCCCAGCGGTCGGCGAGTCAGTCACGAGCGGCATGATCTCCGCATGGTTGAAAAAGGAGGGTGACACCGTCAGCCGCGGAGACGCGCTTTTTACACTCGAGACGGACAAGGTTTCCACCGAGGTCACCGCCGACGCCGCTGGCACGCTGCGCATCAAGGCGCAGGCCGGTGCCGAGGTGAAAATCGGTGAAGTGGTCGGGTTCATCGAGGAAGGGGGCGTTGCATCGGCAGCACCCGCGCCTGCGAAGGCTCCGGCGGAAAAGCCAGCGGAGGTGAAGGCACCGAAAAAGCGGGCGAATTCCGACCCCGCGCCCGCACCCGCGCCGACCGTTGCTGCGACGCCGATTGCCGCGGCTGCACCAGTCGCCCCGTCTGCAGCCGCAGTTGCTGCCGCGAATGAATCCCTCGCCGTCATCTCTGAAAATGTCGCACCTGAGAGCGAGGAGCGCGTGACCCGCAAGCGTCTCTCGCCACTCCGCCGGAAAATCGCCGCGCAGCTCGTGATGGCGCAGCACACCGCCGCGATTCTCACCACGTTCAACGAGGCCGACATGTCCGCCGTGATGACTCTGCGCAAGGCGATGGGTGACGACTTCCAGAAGCAGCACGGCATCAAGCTCGGGTTCATGTCGTTCTTCATCAAGGCCGTCGTCGCCGCGCTGAAGGCCGTGCCGCAGGTGAACGTGCGTGTCGAAGGCGACGACCTTGTGCAAAATCATTTCTACGACATCGGCGTCGCCGTCGGCACCGAACGGGGGCTGATGGTGCCCGTCGTGCGTGATACGCATCGCAAGTCGTTTGCGGAAATCGAACGCGACCTCGTCGCCTACGCGGTGAAGGCGCGCGAGGGGCGCATCGGGATCGATGATTTGTCCGGCGGTGTTTTCACGATCAGCAATGGCGGCATCTACGGCAGCCTGCTGAGCACGCCGATCTTGAACCCGCCGCAGAGCGGTATCCTCGGCATGCACAAAATTCAGGAGCGCCCGATGGTTGTGAACGGCGTGATCGTCGTGCGCCCGATGATGTATCTCGCGATGAGCTACGACCACCGCGTCGTGGACGGACGCGAGGCGGTGACATTCCTGGTCCGGGTGAAGGAAGCGATCGAGCAGCCTTCACGCTTGCTGCTCGAGGTGTGATGAGGAGCTGGATGTTGGATGGCGGTCAAAATTTTGGCGTTAGGAGTTAGATGTTCGATGTTCGATGTGTGGAAGCCCACGCGGCCAAAGCAGCGGCATCAAAAGCCTTGGACGCCTTCGCTGAGCATGTCCGCCCACCATCCAACTTCTAACATCGAACATCTCACTCCTAACTTCAAAAGAGGACACTGCCGGATACCGGCTGTTCAACTGCGGTGAACAGCCAGCATCCAACATCCAACCCGGCACGGCTTGCCGCCGCATTGCAGCGCGCGACCGCCGTATTACTCGCGGAGATGAATGCCGCCGGGCACTGGACCGGCGAACTTTCCAGCAGCGCGCTCTCGACCGCGACCGCCGTCGTCGCGCTCGCGAAGGTGGACGCTGTGCGACACGGCGCGCTCATCCGCGGCGGCCTGCGCTGGCTCGCGGAGCATGTGAATGCCGACGGCGGCTGGGGCGACACGACGCGCACGAAGTCGAATATCTCGACGACCGCGCTGTGCTGGGCCGCATTCGCCGCAGCGAAGGCCGACAGCGAATTTCCCACCGTCGTGCAAAACGCCGAGACGTGGTTGCGCCAATGCAGCGCCGACGATTCGTCGGCAACCGGCGCACTGAGCAAATCCGAATCCGTGGACAACCGCGGCGCGCGCGAGGGACACCCGGTGTCCACACAGGCTGGAAACCTGAGCAACGATCACGCATGGCGTATCAGGCTCCTGCCGCGAGCCATCGCGCGACGCTACGGGAAGGATCGCACTTTCTCCGTCCCGATCCTCATGACGCTCGCGATCTCAGGCCGCCTCGGCGCTGACGGCTGGCGTCTCATTCCGAAGCTCCCGTTCGAGCTCGCCGCGATGTCGCACAAATTCTGGGGCGCGCTGCGCCTGCCCGTCGTGAGCTACGCGCTGCCCGCGCTCATCGCCATCGGCCAGGCGATCCATCTTCACGCACCGACTCGCAATCCGCTCACGCGAATGTTGCGCGCGCTTTCGCGGAAAAAAACGCTGCGTGTGCTGGAGACATTGCAGCCTCCCAATGGCGGCTTTCTCGAAGCCACACCGCTCACGTCCTTCGTCACGATGGCCCTCGCCTCGATGGGGAACGCGTCGCACCTCGTCGCGCAGAGGGGCGCGGAATTTCTCACCGCATCCGTACGCGCCGACGGGAGCTGGCCGATTGACACGACTCTAGCGACGTGGACCACGACGCTCGCGATCAAGGCGCTCGCGCACCAGCCCGGCGCACTTTCACCGGATCAAAATGGCACGCTGCGCGAGTGGCTGCTCGGCCAGCAGTGGCGCGAGGAGCATCCTTACACGCACGCCGCGCCCGGAGGCTGGGCGTGGACGGACCTGCCCGGCGGTGTGCCCGATGCGGACGACACGCCCGGCGCATTGCTCGCGCTGAAGCACCTTGGCACGGACGACGCGTCGAACCGCACCGCCGCGTTCGCCGGCATCCGCTGGCTCCGCGATTTGCAAAACCGCGACGGTGGCATCCCGACATTCTGCCGCGGCTGGGGCGCGCTGCCCTTCGACCGCAGCTCGCAGGATCTCACCGCGCACACGCTGCGCGCGTGGAATGCGTGGCGCACCGAGCTCGATCCGCGCGAGCGGCCCGCGCTCGTCCGAGCGATGTCGCGCGGCCTCGCGTATCTCATCCGCACGCAGCGCGAGGACGGCGCGTGGGTGCCGCTGTGGTTTGGAAATGAGCACGCGCCCGGCGACGAAAACCCGCTCTACGGCACGGCGCATGTCGTCATCGCGTTGCGCGAACTTTCCGAATCCGGCATGTTGCCGGCGCTCGGCCCGGCGACGCGTGGCACGGCTTGGATCGCATCCGCGCAAAATGACGACGGCGGCTGGGGCGGCGTGCGCGGCGTGCCGTCGAGCGTCGAGGAAACGGCCCTGGCGGTCGAGGCTCTGGCCGGGACCTCGCACGCGGAGAGCGTCGGGCGCGGGGTCGCATGGCTCGTCGAAAAGGTCGAGTCCGGCGCATGGCGGGAGCCGTCGCCGATCGGGTTCTATTTTGCGAAACTCTGGTACCACGAACGCCTCTATCCGCTCGTCTGGACAGTGGGCGCTCTCGGCAAAGTTATAATGGGCGGGCCTGACCGTCCTTGAAAATGTGAGGTTTATGCGCGGAGCCCGAGAATCGGCCCTGCGATCCGGACAATATTTCACATCGTAAGGTGTTCGCTGGAAAGCACCTGAATCAAACCTGTGAAATTTTATACTTGCCATCCCTGCGAGAGAGCATACTTCTAGCTTCATGGAATCTCGAAGATTCCGCCCGTGAATAGAGGAAAACTCATTCTGATAGTGGCGGCGCTCGGGGCGAGCGCCAAAAGTGGGGAAGTCGTCGCGTCTGACTTCCAGAAGGACATCCGCCCGGTCCTCGAAAATTACTGCTTCGGCTGTCACGATGACACCGCAAAGGGTGGGGTGAATCTGGAGGCACTGTCAAAGGATGCCGCATTCTGGCTGGAGCCAAAGACTTGGGAGCGGACGCTGAACACGATCCGCGACGCCTCGATGCCGCCGGCCAAAAAAGCGCAGCCGAAAGCCGAGGAACGCGCGCTGCTTTCCGCATGGCTGGCCTCGGCCCTCGACCATCCGGATGCCGCAAAGGTGCCGAGCGACATCGGCCGCAAGCCGCTCCACCGCCTCAGCCGTCTCGAATATAACCACACCGTCCGCGACCTTTTCGGCGTGGATTCGCAGCCCGCGGACCGCTTCCCGCCGGATGGCGGCGGCGGCGGCGGCTTCGACAACAACGCCTCGACGCTCTTCATCCCTCCGATCCTGATGGAGAAGTACCTGACGGCGGCGACCGAGATCGTGGCCGCGGCAAAGGCGGAACTCATCTTCCACATCCGCCCGTCCGAGACAAAGGATGCCCAGGCTGCGGCGCGCGAAAATCTCGGGTGGCTCGCGCCGCGCGCTTTTCGCCGACCCGTCGCGGAGGATGAAATCGGCAGCCTGCTCGCGCTTTTCGATGCCATGACGCGCGACGGCGCAAGCTGGGACGAGGCCATGCGGCAATGCGTCCGCGCCGTGCTCGTGTCGCCGTCGTTCCTTTTCCGCGTCGAGCATGATCGCCCCGGCATCGCGCCGCAGCGCGTGAGCGAATGGGAACTTGCCTCGCGCCTCAGCTATTTCATCTGGTCATCAATGCCTGATGAGAAACTCTTTGCGCTCGCGCGCGAAGGAAAGCTCTCCGAGCCCGCGACGTTTGAGGCGCAGGTCCGGCGCATGCTCACCGATGCGAAGGCGCGGACGCTCGGGGAAAATTTCGCAAGCCAGTGGCTGCGCACCCGCGAACTGCGCGCGAGCGTGCGCCCCGCAAACAGCGCGCTGCCGGATTTTACGCCCGCCCTGCGCGACGCGATGGCACGCGAGCCGATCGTGTTTTTTGACGCACTGCTGCGCGGGGATCGCCCGCTCACCGAGTGTCTGGATGCGGACTACACATTCGTGAATGGCGAGCTGGCGAAATTTTACGGCCTGTGCGAAGTCGAGGGCGACGGATTCGAGCGCGTGCCGCTCACGGATCGCACGCGCGGCGGTGTCGTCACCATGGCCGGCGTGCTCACGCTCACGAGCTACCCGCGCCGCAGCAGCCCGGTGCTGCGCGGGAAGTGGATCATGGAGGAAATCCTCGGCACGCCGCCGCCGCCTGCGCCGCCGATGATCAAGAGCCTGCCGACTTCCGAAAAGGGGCGCAACGGCCTCACTCTCCGCCAGCAGCTCGAAGTCCACCGCAGCAAGCCTGAGTGCGCGTCGTGCCACAAGACGATGGATCAGCTTGGGTTCGGCCTGGAAAACTTCAGCCCCGTCGGCTCATGGCGCGAAATGGTCGCCGACATCGCGGTGGACGCCTCGGGCGAGCTCCCGGACGGCACGAGATTCACCGGCCCGGTCGAGCTGAAGCGGCTGCTTCTCGAACGCCGCGACGAGTTCACGCGCAATGTCACCGAGCGCATGTTCAGCTACGCGCTCGGGCGTGGCGTCGAGCAGACGGACTGGCTCGCGGTGCGGCAGATCGCGCGTGCCGTCGCAGAGGACGGCTATCGCTCGCAGCGCCTCGTGCTCGAAATCGCGAAGAGCCCCGCCTTTCAACTCCGCAAGCCCGCCGAAACGCAGGCCACCGCATCCGCGCCATGACTATGAAAATCACCCGCCGCACCATGCTGAAAGGACTCGGGGCAACGCTCGCGCTGCCCGTGCTCGAAGCCATGCTCCCCGCCGCGAGCACGCTCTCGTCGCCGAAATTCCCCGTACGGATGGCGCACCTTTACATCCCGAACGGTGTGCAAGCCGACCTGTGGACCCCGCGCGGAACGGGCCGCGATTTCGAGCTCTCGCCGACGCTCTCGCCGCTCGCCGGGGTGAAAAGCGAGATCCTCGTGCTCAGCGAGCTTTGGAACGCGGCGAGCAACATCGGCGACGGCCATTACGTGAAAACGAGCGGCTATCTCACGAGCACGACGATCACGCGCACGACCGGCGACGAGCTGAACAGCAACGGCGTCTCGATGGATCAGGTCGCGGCCAAAAAGATCGGCATCCTCACAGCGCTGCCTTCGCTCGAGCTTGGCATCGAGCCGCCCGCGACCGGCGTGGATACGAATGTCGGCTACACGCAGCTCTACGGCGCGCACATCGCGTGGAGCCAGCCGACGATGCCGCTCGCGAAGGAAATCAATCCGAAGCTCGCATTTGATCGCATCTTCCGCCCGAAGCCCGCGACTAGCCGCGAGGCCGCGGAACTCGCCGCCACGCGCGACCGCAGCGTGCTCGACCTCGTCGCCGGCGATGCCAGGCGCCTCCAGCAAAAGCTCGGCACGCAGGACCGCGCGAAGCTCGACGAATATCTCGAAAGCGTCCGCGCCGTGGAGCGCCGCATCGAGTGGGACGCGAAGCGCCAAAACGAGACCGCGATGTCCGACCCCGCCGCGCGCGCGGCGATCGAGGATCTCGGGAAGCGCATTGATGCCTACTCCGATCCCGCAAGCCTCAGCGAACGCACGGGCAACCACACCGAGCACGCGCGCCTCATGCTCGACCTCATGGCGCTCGCATTCTGGACCGACACCACGCGCATCTCGACATTCATGTTCGGCAACGCCGTGAGCAGCCGCAGCTTTGCATTCCTCGGCGGTGGCGTCGGCTCGCACCACGAGACATCGCACCACGAAAACAACGCCGCGAAACTCGAGAGCTACCAGCGCATCACGCAGTGGCACGTCGAGCAATACGCCTACCTCATCGCAAAGCTGCGCAGCATCCGCGAGGGAACCGGCACGCTGCTCGACCAGTGCATGATCACGCTCGGTGCCGGAATGCGCGACGGAAACGCGCACAGCCCGAAGAATCTCCCCATCATCCTCGCCGGCCGCGGCGGTGGCAGCATCGCGACGGGCCGCCACGTCGTGCATGAAAAGGGCACGCCGCTCGCCAATCTCTGGCACTCGATGCTGCACCGCGTCGGTGTGTCCGCTGACCATTTCGCCGACAGCACCGGCGAACTGAAGGGAATCAACGATCCAGATTTCGCAGGAATCTCGTAGCCGACGGCAGGAGGCGGGGCAGGGGAAATGACGAATGACGAATGACGAATGACGAATGACGAATGCCAACTGCGGAGTCCAGCATACTTCGTCATCCGTCATTCGTCATTTCTCATTCGTCCGCCCGCTCCCCGCGACCACCGCATCCTCACGGTACATGTCCGCATTGCTCCCCTCGAATTCCGCCTTCAGCCGCACGCGGAACTTGCTGAGATCGATCAGCTCCCATTTTGTGAACACGACGTCCGTGCCCGTCTTCTCGTGCTCGATGCCGACGATGAGATGGTTCGCGTCGTCGTTCACCTTGTTCGTCTCGCGCTTCGGTGTGAAATAAAACGTTCGCAGCGAACTGCGCCGGCTGCCCTTCGCGTAGAGCTTCGGGTCGAGGTAAATCACGCGTCCGGTCGCCTTGTCCACCAGCCGCAGATCTGGGTAGCCGCTCCGCTGCACATGCCCTGCCTTTGTCTTCGGCACGCCGCACTCGAAGCCCGCCGTGCCATTCAGCTTCGCGCTGATCGTGTCCTCGAAGAACTTGCTCATCTCGTTCACGCGCTTCTGCCGTTTTGCCGGGCTGTCCACGCCATTCATCTGCACGATCACTTCATCGAGCACCGTACCGATGGTTTTCAAAATGCGCGCCGTGTCTGCATCCGCGCGATCCACGGGGAGCACGCGCTTGCCGCTCGTGGCGCTGATCACGTCCGAAAAGAGAATGCCTTTCAAAGCAGCATCCGCATCGAGCAGCCACGGGATGAGCTGCCGTACGGGCGAGGGCTTTTCCTCCGCGAACGCGAGTGGTGTGAAAACGCACTGGAAAGACGCGAACGCAAGAGCGAGGAGGAAACGCATGGGGAGTCTCTAGCGGCTCCGATGAAGAAGATCGAGTGAACCCGGTATCAGACGACGCGTGGAGGCGGGCACTCTTGCCCGTAGCGTAGGTTTCCAGACCTTCGCGAAATTCTTCCGTGCTCACACACTCCGCGCAGTTCTGGAGAACTACGCTACGCTTCACCGGTCGGCGTGTGATTCGAGTCGCGAAGTGCGGAAAGATGCAGCAAAGTAGGCGAGGTTTCCAACCTCGCGCGGGAGGATGGGCAAAGGCGGCGGGATGGCGCGGAGCAAAGTCGCGCGCAAATTCCAGACGGCGTG
>JANXZI010000495.1 GCA_025355595.1 Spartobacteria bacterium | reverse complement strand
CGGTGCGGCCGAGATACGGCAGGCCGTCCGGCGAGCATGGGCGCAGGCCGTGCCACGGCTCGATCCCGGCGAAGTCCTCCTCGCGAAATTCGGGATAGTAGCGCGGGACGGAGCGGATGATGCCGCGCACGCGGCGCGGGTTGATCGTTTCGTGCAGCCCGGCGATCTCCATCGTGCCGCCGACGCGCAGCGCGCCATCCATCGGCGTGACGGCTACGCGCGCCTCGGTGAAGATCGCGCAGATGGACGGCAACTGTCGCGGCTTTTTCAGCGTGAGGCTGTAACCTTTGCCAGACTGCATCGGCAGCTTCACGCCGAGCGCGCGCGTGACCGACGGCGACCAGGCGCCTCCGCAGATCACGAATTCATCGCCCGCGATTTCGCCCTCGCGCGTCTGCGTGGCGGCGATGCGTCCATTGTGGGTGCGCCATGCAGTGACTTCCGTGTTCCAGCGAAATTCCACGCCGAGGCGCGTGCATTCCGCTTGCAGCACAGCGAGGTAGCGCTCGGGTGGCAGGTGGCAGTCCTTCGGAAAATAGACGCTGCCCGCGATGTCCATCGTCACCGATGGATCGAGCGCGGCGGTGGCGCGGGCGTCGAGTACCTGCGCGGGCACGCCGATGTCGTTCGCCTTCGCAGCGGTGCGCGATTCCTCGTCGAGCGTGTGCGCGGTTTTGCAGAGCATCAGCAGACCCTTTTGCACGAGGCCGAAATCCAATCCGCGCTCTGCCTGCTCCACGAAACACGCGCGACTCAGCAGGCTCAGATCGCGCAGCAGCGGCGCGGCCTGCGCCACGCGCTCCGGCGTCGCTGCGCGCCAAAATTGCGCGGCCCACGCGAGCAGGTCCCAACTCAGCCGCGGCTGGATGTAAAATGGCGATTCGGGATTCCACATCCACTTCAGCCCGAGCGCGACCATCCCCGGCGCGGCAAGCGGCGTGAAGTGGCTCGGCACGATCATGCCCGCATTGCCAAACGAACAGCCGCTGCGCTTCTCCGGCTGCCGCTCGACGAGCGTCACGCGATGCCCGCCCCGCGCGCACGCATACGCGACGGACAATCCGATGACCCCCGCGCCGACGATGATGACGTGCTTTTGCATCGGCTACACGTTCGCCGGAAAACCCCAGCAAAATGGATCCGTGTCGTCGAGCAGCAGCGTCGCCTCCGCAGTCACCCATGCGCGGCCCGTGATGCTCGGGATGATCTCGCCGTCGCGCAGCGCCACGCGGCCCTCGAAGACGGAGCCGACAACACTCTCCTGACGCCACTTCACGCCTGGCGCGAATTTTCCATCGGCAAAAAGGCACGCGAGTTTTGCGCTCGTGCCGGTGCCACACGGCGAGCGGTCATAAGCCTTGCCCGGGCAGAGCACGAAGCTGCGGCTGTTGTTCGCGGGATCGGCGGGAGGGCCGAAAAGCTCGATGTGATCCACGGCTGGAAAACCGTCCGCATTCAGCGCCTGCCGGACGCGCCACGCGACATCGGTGAGCCGCTCGACATTCGCGAGGTCGAGCGCCTCCCCGTGATTCTCGACGAGGAAAAACCAATTCCCTGCCCACGCCACATCGCCGGTGATCGCGCCGAGCCCCGGCACCTGGACCGTGACCGCGTGCGCCTTGCGAAAACTCGGCACATTTTCCACCGTCACGCTGCCGTCAGCGTGCAACGTCGCCGTCACCACGCCCACCGACGTCTCGATGCGATGAAGGCCCGGGCCGATGCGGCCGAGATGCCGCAGCGTGGCGACGAGGCCGATCGTGCCGTGGCCGCACATGCCGAGCGCGCCGACGTTGTTGAAAAAAATCACGCCTGCCGCGCACGTCGGATCGAGCGGCCCGCAGAGCAGCGCGCCGACGAGCACATCGGAGCCGCGCGGTTCGGTGACGACCGCGCGTCGGAATGCATCATGCCTTTCGCAAAACGTGCGCTGCCTTTCCGCGAGGCTGCCGTGCCCGAGATCCGGGCCGCCGCTGATGATGACGCGCGTCGGCTCACCCCCAGTGTGGGAATCAATAACTTGAATGCGGTGCATGGAGTAAAAGGTCAGTTCAGCCGCACAATGCGCTGCACGGGCACGCCCACGGTCGTCGCGCTTTGTTCGATGAGTTTCGGGATGAGCGTGCCGCCCTTGATGATGCTCGCGCGCACAGCATCCGGATCCCTTTTGCCGCCGATGATGATACGCCACGGAGCGGTGCCCTCCGCGACAGGCATGCCGTCGGGCGTCTTCGCCGCAGGAGCGAGGGTGAGCACATCCACGCTGAACGTCGCCTTGCCGCCGCTGAAATATCCGCCCTGCACTTGCCCGAGCAGCTTCGCCACGGGTTCGCGCGCAGCCGCCGCGTCGAACTCCAATTCCAAATCTCCTGCCGCGCACTGGAAGATCACGCGCGGGCGTTTGGGCACCGCTTCATCCCGCCAATGAAAGCGCGGAGGATTCGCGGCGAGGCCCGCGAGATGCGCGCGGTCGGCAGGCGCGCGTTCCGCAGGCTTCGCGTAGCGCCATGGGATGTCGCCGAAGACCTCCTCGCACAACGCCGCCACGCCGGCGTCGTAGGCTTTCAGTTTCACGCGCGTGTTCGTGTCGTTGTGCAGCGCATCGTTTGCCGCGTTGTTGTCGAACCACGCCTGCACCGCCTCGGCCCAATACTCCTGACGGTTCACCGCCGCATAGGTGCCTTTCCAAAGTCCCGCGCCGATTGCCTTCTCATAGGCGAGCTTCAGCCGCCCGTCGAAAGTCGGGTCGAGCGTGTTCATCGCCATCTCGTGAATCGCGTGCCCGAACTCGTGAATGGCGATGATCTCGCGCGGATACGGATCGCCGGGAAATGACAGCAGATTTTCCTCCGCCGCGCTCACCGCGAGCGCACTCGGCGTCGCACCCAGCCCCCGCGCGCGGCGATCCCAATACACGTGCGGCGTGAGCTTCGCGTGTTCAGGAATGTCGGTCGTGTATTCGTCGTGAGCCATCACCGCAAAACGCACGCGCGCCTTTGCCAGCGCCTGCAAAATGTCGGGCCGGCGCACGAGCATCTGCCGCACCATCCACGCGCACTCGGCCAGCGCCGCATCCGACACTCGCGCCGATCCCACGACTGGCAGCCCGCCGGCATCGAGATGCTTCTGGTAAAACGGCGCGAGCTTGAACTGCTCGCGCACCGCTTGCGGCACCGGGCCGGGTTCAGCGGCCGAAAGCGCGGAAGCGAATACGCAGGCAAGGAATGCTCGGCTGATGAGAAGGCGCAGGAGCGCCGCCGCATGGCGCGCGGTCGCTCGGGAAACGCGCATGCCATGCAGATGCCTTTGTGCCGTGACAGCGGGGACTGCGCTTTGCCAATGGAATTTCATGCGGGCGGAAGGTCGCCCGAATGTGCGCGATCCGTCTTGCCGGTTTTGCCCGCAACGGCTGCGAAAACCGCCAAGCCGCGCCTTCGCGTTCCGATTACCCGCCGATTCTTCATTTCTTCGGCTCTTCACCCAAAACCCAACCTCACCCAAGTCGTCAGCACGTTTTTGCAACGTGCCACGGAGAATGATAGTCTGGGACACCTTGTAATCCCGCTGGCTGTCTCCGCCCTCGTCGATTTCTAAGTTCGCCACGATCGGCGCGGGCCGTCAGGCGCGGCGATCAGCGGGCGCGCAGCGTGAGCGCGTAAAGAAAGACCTCCGCGGCGTGCCAGGTGTGCGGGGCGCAAAGCTTTTGCTGCACGTAGATCGGGTCGAGGATTTTTAACCCGTCGTAGTTGGCCTGACTCGCGTTTTGCTCCCACGTCAGCGGGTAGTCGCGGTTGCCGATCGGACTTTTTTTCGCGCCGTGAAAGTGGTCGCACGCCCAGCCGAGATACGGGTAGGCGCTGCGGTTGTCGCTGTCTTTGCCGGGGACGTAGGTGTCCTGGTAGTCCATCCAAAAGAGCGCCGAGTAACTGTCCGCCACGCGCGGGACGGTGTAGGGATCGGGCAGGCCGAGCGAGCCCAGTCCGTATTTGAGCCACTTGGTTTGATAGGCCGGATGCTCGTTGAAATCGGAGCGGCCTCTGATGAATTTGCCGACTGCCTCGCTCACCTCGAAGCGCGGAATTTCGGCCAGCACTTTTTCCACGAGCGGATGCGTTTTGTCGGCGACGAGCGAGATGAGGAAGAGCGCCTGGCCGAGGTTGTCGGCTTCGGTCTCGCCCTTGTTGTTGCGGTCATAGACTTCGCGCAGGCCCATGATCCAGTCGCGGATTACGCCGAGATTGCTGGTGTCCCGGAAGGCGAGCGCCATCATCGCGCCGTCGCGATACCACGGCTTTTTATAGACGAAGAAATTCGGCACCGGTCCGGCGGGCGTGACGTTCACAAGCAGCTCCTGATGCAGCACGCGGAGCACGCGTGGAAACTGTTTTCCCGCAAACACGGGCAGCTCCACCGCGTGCCACGTCCCGTCGAGCACGGTGAGTTCCCCATCGTCGTCGATCCACACCGCTTCTTTGTCCTCGTAGATCCAGACGGTCGTGCCCTTAGCAGTTTGCAGAGTCACTTCGTAATCCGACGGCACGATCGTGTCGCTGGCGAGCTTCCATTCGCGCACGATTGCGCCGGTCGTGGCATTGAGGAGTTTACCCTCGCGGTAGATGAACTTCGCGCGCTGCCCCATGCCGAAAAGGAAGAAGCGCACGTCGGGCAACTCGCGCGCGCCGCCGAACGCCTTGCGGAAGGCATCGAGTTCCCCGCGATAGGCCGCCAGGCGCGCCGCTGGCGACTCCGTGCCCGCCAGTGCGGGCGGTGCGGCGTTCTCCTTCAGAGGCCGAACGGGAGGGTCTTGCGCGAGGGCTGAGGCCAGCGTGAGCGCGCACAGGAGTGCGAACGCGCGCGGAATGGTTGGTGAGAGGATGGGAGCAGTCATGTCTTGAAAAATCGTTTTCGATCCGCGTCCTACTTGGCGACGGCCGGGCTTCACCGCGTGAGTTCCAGGACGGTGAGCGTGTCTGGAATCTCGAGATTGATGGTTCCACCCTCACTGATTTCGAGAGTGGAAGTCGTCAGCGCGCCGTGGTCTCCGAGCGTGTGAAGAATCCCTCTTGCAATCGCCGGACTCGTGAAAGTCACCGCTGCGGGCGGGACGCTGAGGTCCTTCTTTTTGTCTGGATCCCAGCTCGGCACCTCGCGCCAGAGCACGACAAAAAACGCGCCGCTGCGTTTCTGAAGCAGCAAGGTGCGGACATCGCCAGTCTTGCCGCTGAGCTCGAAATCGAGGCTCGCGGGCGTGGACGGCTCGCCAGGATCTTTCAGCAGCGCGATCAGGTTCTTGATGGCGGTGAAGGCCGGCCGCGGTGAGCCGTCCTTGCGCAGCAGGCCCCACTGCTCGCCCATGAGCTCATACTTGAATGAGCGTTCGATGCCCTGTCGGAAAAACTCGGCGTACATGCGCGGCAGATAGATCGCTTCGCCGCGCTCAGAGATCTCGTTGTTGTAGCCGCATTCTGTGCTCCACGTCGGCTTCTTTGCTGGGCTTTGTTTCGCGACGTTGAACTGCATCGTCCACGGGATGCTGCCGTAGCCGTTCGCGCCCCAGCCGGGCGTGCCAGGCGGACGTGTGGATTGGTATAGATGCACGCAAGAGCGATCGATGAACGCGTCCAGATCGCCGACGGCTTCGTAGGCTTTCGTGGAAGTCAGCGACGGAGCGATGACCGGCAGATCCTTTAGCGCCGGGTCCGCCTTCGCTTTGGCGTGGAACCGCTTTTGATATCCGCGCAGCGTGGCGGGCCAATCGGGATCGCGCTTGTCGGAGTGAAGGTCGTATTCGTTCGGCCCTTCCAGCGCCGCGGCGGCGCTCAGCGCCAGCTCTTTGATGTCGCTCAATTCCGTGTCGATTTTTTCAAGGTCGAGCGGCGACTTCCACTCCTCCTTCCCGCCCACGCGGCGGCCCATGATGAAGGTCGTCCTGATTCCCAGCTCGCTAAAAAATTCCGCCGCGTAGCGGCACGCCTGCGGGTGATTGCCGTCACGCACGTGCCGGACGCCGAGCTCGCCGAGGCGCGCTTTGAGCATCGCGTGCTGGTCGCTGTAAGCCGAATGCGCGTGAACGTTCACGCCGATCGAATCGACGAACGCGTCGGCGGACGTGGCGACGACGGGCGCGGCGCCGGCCAGAGCAGGCAGCAGGAGGGCGAGCGCGGCCGAACAGGCCGTGGCTACAAACGGAGCGAGACGGAAAGGAGAGTGAGTTATTTTCATAGGTGACTTGGTAATGGCAGCATCTTTGAATGGTCTGTGGATGGCACCTTCTTTCCGAGGCGCTGCGGTGCTGGGCACTTTCAAGGCGATGACTGCCGGATGACTCCTGCGCGCACTCCGCGGGAATGTTGTCGGGTGAGAACAAAAAAACTGGGCGCTCCGAAGCGTCATGGCGGGTTGGAACAGGCGAATGAATTGCGAGTCGGCAGGCACCCGAACTTCGGTGCTGCGGCGTCATCATGTGCCCGCTTTCACAACACCCTACGCACTGGACGGCACCGGGCCGGGTTCAACGGCGGAAAGCGCCGACGCGAGCACGCAGGCGAGGACCATTCCGCTGAGGCGAAGGCGCAGGATGTTCATGACTTCATGTGACAGTGCTCACGGCGCGGACTTCGTGAGCGTGAAGCGGTCAATCTCCTCGCCCTTCGCGTCGAGCGCGCGGAATTGCAGGCGCTCCAGCGTGAGATCCACGAGCGAGAATGAGTGCCGGTCGGCGCGAGAATTTCCTCTCCGGTGCGCGCGTGGTCGCTCACTTGCAGCCGCGCAAGCGAGCCGGAGCATCCGTTCATCGCTCCGAGCGCGGCCTTCCAGGCCGCACCGAAATTTTCCCTGATTCAAAAACTCCCAGTCGCGCTCCTTGCCGGGAGCAAACGGTTCGCCCGCATCAACCCCGATGCGAGGAAGCCGAGAAGAAGAGCAAGCACACGCAGCATCATGGTAAGGTCGGGGCTCGGCCCGCATTCGAGGATTCGGGGCGCCCCCACCCCGTCGCTCCGCAAACACGGGGCGAGGCGCCCCTGCTCCTTGCTCTCCCGTTTGATCATTGTTGGATTATTTCTGCTGGGTGCTCATTCCCTCGCCGGCAGCGTCGGGCGGCACGCGATGCCGTCGCGGATGATCTTCAGCACACGCGCGCGTTCCTCGCCGGTGAGCGGCAGGCGCGGGGCGCGCACCCATTCGCGGCCGAGTCCGTTCTCCTGCGCGGCGAGCTTGATGTATTGCACGAGCTTCGCGCTCACATCGAGATGCAGCAGCGGCATGAACCAGCGGTAGATCGCCTGCGCCTCCGCCCAGCGGCCGGCGCGCGTGAGATCCCAGAGGTGCTGATTTTCCTTCGGGAAAGCGATGCCGCTGCCAGCGACCCAGCCATCAATGCCGACGATGGCGCTCTCGAGCAGGAGATTATCCACGCCGGTGAAAATCGCGAACCGCTCGCCGACCGTGTTGCGCAGATCCGTGATGCGCCGCGTGTCACCGCTGCTTTCCTTGATGGCGACGATGTTCGGAACTTCGGCGAGTTGCTGGAACATCTCGGGCGTCACGTCGTTCGCGTAGCTGATCGGGTTGTTGTAAATCATGATGTGCCGCCCCGTCGCCTGCGCGACCGCGCGATGATGCGCGAGCGTCTCATCCGGCGAGCCTTTGTAGAGCATCGCGGGCATGACCATGAAGCCGTCCGCACCGAGCTTCTCGCAGTCACGCACGTAGCGCACCGCCTCCGCCGTGCTCGTCTCCGCGACGCCCGAAAGCACGGGCACGCGGCCCTTCACCGCGGCGATCATCTCGCGGATGACCGTGCGCTTTTCCTCGGCAAGCAGCGGCTGATTTTCCCCGAGCGAGCCGAGGAAAATGATGCCAGCGACACCCGACGCGAGCAGCGCCTCCGCATGGCGCGCGGTGGCTTCGAGATCGAGCGAGCCGTCCTCGTGCATCTGTGTGGTGATTGCGGGGAATACGCCTTGCCAGTGTGGTTTCATTCGGTGCGAAAACTGCCGGAGCACCCCGCAAATGTCTTGCCGATTTTGGCGGTCGCGGCTGCGAAAACTGCCGATCAACGTAAATCCAGGAATCGGAAACACGGATTACGCGGATGGCACGGATAAGCAGGGACTGGCCTGCCGGATGCCGTCCGTCCATCCGGCGACAGAATTTTCCCGCATCATCGGACTCATCTTCTTCCATCCGTGGCATCCGAGTAATCCGTGGTAAATTCCATCTCCGCTTTTAGGATCAGAGCTTTGCATTCCGATTGCACGCCGAGTTTGCCATCCTCCCACACCATGCCCCCTCCCCGCCCCAGCCTTACGGTGCCCGCCGGATTTCAATCGGGGCTGGATGGCACCATCGCGCAACTGGAGCCGCTGTTCGACGATCTGCCCGACGTGGTTTTCTTCCTCAAGGACGCGGAGGGCCGCTACGCCGTGGTGAACCAAACGCTCGCCGACCGCTGCGCGCACGGCGCGAAAGGCAAACTTGTCGGACGGCTGCCTCGCGAAGTTTTTCCCGCCGAACTCGGCCGGCACTACGAGCGGCAGGACGCCGCCGTGCTGCAAACCGGGCGCATGGTGAGCCGCCAGCTCGAGCTGCATATTTACCCCAGCGGCGGCACCGGCTGGTGCCTCACCACCAAGCGCCCGCTGCGCTCCGCCGATGGCCGCGTGTGCGGCGTCGCCGGCATCTCGCGGGACCTCGATGCGCCGAGCCGCAAGAGCCGTGGCTATGCCGAACTCGTCCGCGCTTTGAACTACATGCACGCGCACTTCACCGACCGTCTCCGCATCGAGGATCTCGCCCGGCTCGCCGGCCTCTCGGTTTTTCAATTCGAGCAGCGCATCCAGCGTCTCTTCCTCATGCCACCCCTGCAACTGCTCCACAAATTGCGCATCGAGGAAGCCACCCGCCAGCTCCACGACACCGCGCTGTCGCTCTCCGAAATCGCGCACGCCACCGGCTACTGCGACCAGAGCGCCTTCACCCGGCACTTCAGCAAATTCACCGGCATCACGCCGGGGAAATTCCGCGCGCTGCACACGAGCCCCGGCGTATCGCGGTGAGCAGCGTTGGTTTTCACATTGGTAAAGTGATGCCTGCACCGCGCCCACACTTCTCGGTACCGGATTGTTTTCGACTGCGCGGAATTCCAGCGCGCGTAACCTGCGGCGACCCTTGCACGTCTTGCGTGGTGCGGCAACTTCCGCACCATCGCGGTGTTCGAGGCACCGCGACCGAGCGCCCATGCGCTTCCGTTTTCCATCCACACTGCACCCATGAAAAAAATCACCGTCTTCCTCACCGGCTCCGTCGCGCTTTTCCTGGCGCTGCCATCGCACCACTCGCACGCGGACGGGCCGCCACTGAAGGGAACCGCCGGGGAGATCTTCAAGCGGGCCGACAAGAATGGCGATGGCAAGGTCACGCCGGAGGAGCTGCCTGATGCGGAGCTGTTCGCGAAGTTCGACACGAACCAGGATGGGGTGATCACTTTCGACGAGGCAAAGCTGGTCCTCGAAGCGATGTTCGCGGAGCGGAAGCGCCCCGCCGCGGGCAACGGTGCGACGGCCGATGGCCCGCTGCGCCGGAAGCTCGGCGACATCGTGCAGAAGCTCATCGAAAAGCGCACGTGGCCGCAGACCGCTCCGGCAACACCGCCCGCGGCGACCTTGGCGGAAAAACCGGTCCTCATCGGCGCAAAGCCGATCAAGCCGGGCGATGTCGGCGTGGGACGGCAGGTGCCGGACGTGGCGTTCAAGACACTCGATGGCAAGACGCACCAGCTCAGCGAATGGAGCGGCCAGCGCGCAGTCGCGTTCGCCTTCACCAGCACGACGTGCCCGGTGAGCAAACGCTACGCGCCGAGCCTCGCGCGGATCGAAAAGGAACTCGCATCGCGCGACGTGGCGCTCGTGCTGGTGAATCCATTTGCGAGCGAGAAGGCGGAGGATGTCGCGGCGCAGGTGAAGGACCTCGGCTTCACATCGCCCTACGTGATCGATGCGGACAAAGCGGTCGCGACGGCGCTGGGCGCACGCACGACGACCGAGGTGTTCCTCGTGGATGCGAAGCGCACGCTCATCTACCGCGGTGCGCTCGATGACCAGTACGGCGTGACGTACAATCTCGACGCGCCGCGCGAAAACTACCTGCTCGATGCGGTGAACGCGATGCTCACCGGCGCGCGTCCAAAGGTCGCGGCGACCGATGCACCGGGCTGCGAACTCGACATTCCCGCAGCCAAGACCGCGGCCACACCCGTCACGTATCACCGCGATGTCGCGCGCATCCTCCAGCAAAACTGCGTGCAGTGCCACCACGACAAGGGCATCGCGCCTTTCGTGCTCGATGACCTTTCGGGCGTGACGGATCGCGCGAAGACGATCCGGCGTGTCGTCGAGGGACGCACGATGCCGCCGTGGTCCGCCGCGCCGATTCCCGAGGGGCAGCCGAATCCGTGGGCGAATGATCATTCGCTCTCCGCGCGCGACCAGGCGGATCTGCTCGCGTGGCTGAACTCCTCCGACCGGCCGCCCGGCAATCTGGCGGACGCGCCAGCGCCGCTGAGATTTTCCAGCGAGTGGAGCATCGGAAAGCCGGATCTCGTCGTGCAGCTCAAGAAGCCATTTGCGATCAAGGCCGAGGGCGTGATGCCTTACCAAATGGCGCTCGTGGAGACGACGCTCACCGAGGACAAATGGGTGCAAGCCTACGAAATCATGCCGACCGCGCGCGAGGTCGTGCATCACGTCATCGTGAACGTCCACGAGAAGGGTGCGCCCATGCGCAAGATCGGCGAGGACGGTTACTGGGCGGCGTATGTGCCCGGCAACAGCGCACGGATCTATCCCGACGGCTTCGCGCGCAAGCTGCCCGCGGGCGCGACGATCAGCTTCCAGATTCACTACACGCCGAAGGGAAAGGCGACGGAAGATCAGCTCCGCATGGCGCTCATCTTTGCCAAGGAGCCGCCGCGCTTCGCCATGCACACGGCGGCGGTCATCAACCACAAGCTCAGCATCCCGCCCGGCGAGGCCAACCACATCGAGGTCGGCCAGCGGCCCGTGCCGACCGACATGAACGTGACCGCATTCGTCGCGCACATGCACGTCCGTGGAAAGGCGTTCCGCTACGAGCTGATTTCCGCGGATGGCAAGAGCGAGACGCTGCTGGATATTCCGCACTACGATTTCAACTGGCAGCTTCGCTACGAGTTGAAGGAACCGCGCGTGATCCCGCGCGGCAGCACGTTAAAAATCACCGCCGTGTATGACAACAGCGCCGCGAATAAGGCGAACCCCGACCCGAACAAGACGGTGCGCTGGGGCCAGCAGACGTACGACGAAATGATGATCGGCTACATCGAATACTTCACGCCGATGCCGGCGGCGAAGACGATCTCAGTGCGATAGGCGCGGCGCGGATACTGCCGTCCGCACGATGTATGCCGCCGGCTCGCAAAGTTAACGGACTCAACGGAGGCGGCCAATAATGGTAGGCGCAGGCGGAAGCCTGCGTCCGTGCTCTCCCGAGCACGCCTACGATCTGAGCGCGCGGACAGGAATGTCCGCCCCACGCATCAGTGCGGCGTCGCAGTCACTCCGCCTTTGGGCGTCGCGCTCTTCGGCGGGTGGAAGAACAGCAGCAGCGCCGCGGCGGCGGCGAGCGCGGCGTAGGTAGGGAGCAGGAAAAGGCCGTGGAAGTCCACTTTGCCGCCGACGTTGAACGTATGCTGGATGAGCTGCGGGCAGATGGAATTCGCGACGAGCGCGCCGACTCCGAGGATCATCACATTGAACAATCCCTGCGCGCTGGCCCGCGCATCCTTCGGGAAATATTCATCCACGAAAATGTACACCGTCGCGAAGAAGAACGCGTAGCAGATGCCGTGGAGGATTTGCACAGCGATGATCAGCGACGGCGACTCGGGGAAGAACGCATACACGGCGAAACGCGCGGCGTGACCGAGCACACCGATGATCATCGTGAAGCGCCAGCCGAGCGCCTTCAGCGTCGCGCCGAGGGCGAGCATGGTGAGGAGTTCGGCGACCTGGCCGATGGTCATGACGGGCATGATCCAGTTCCCCGGGATGCCGACGCCACCCGCTTCCTTCGCCGTGCCGAGGAAGCTGCCGGTCCAGTTGAAGTAGCAATTGTGGACGAAGGAATCCACGAACGTGACGAGGAACAGGATGAGCACGAACGGGTGCTTGAGGAGCTTCAGCGCTTCGAGCCATGCGAGGCTTTCGGCGGCACCCTCCTCTTTCTTTTTCGGCGGCGTGTGCGGGAGCGTGAGGCTGAAGCCGGCGAGCACGAGCGAGATGGTGCCGGAGACGATGAAGGTCCATTTCGTCGCGGCCTTCAGCGCCTCGCCGGTGAGGCCAGAACTGAGGACGACATCGAACCACGCCTTGATACCCTGCGGATTTGCCGCGCTCACTTTTGCCCAATCCACGAGGATGAAAATGAACGGCCACGCGACGAGAATCCACCCGAACGTGCCGCCCATGCGGATGATGCCGAATTCTTTTTTCGGATCCTTCATGTTGGCGAACGCGATGGAGTTCGTGATCGAGAGCGTGGGCACGTAGAGCAGGCAGTGGATGAACATCAGCCAGAAGAACGGCCAGAAGCTCTTCGTGAATCCGCAGCCGAGAATCGCCGCGCCGCCGATGAGATGGCTGAACGAAAGGAATTTCTCCGCGGCAAAATTGCGGTCGGCAAACTGGTTGCTGAAGAACATGCCGATGATCGCGGCGACGGGGAACGCATTGAGGATCATGCCCTGCTCGGAAAACAGCGCCTTCACCGCCGTGGTGATCCAGAGCGCAAACCCATGCGTGTCCGGTGTGATTTCCGGGAGCCATGCGAACAGCGGCTTGAGCAATGCCGGCGGCTCGGTGGCCGAAAAGCCGAGGCTCGGGAGATAGCCGAAAATCAGCGGCAGCCACGCGCCCCAGATGGCGATTTCGAGGACCATCATGAGGAACAGCTTGAAGCGAGGGGAGGAATTCATGCGCGCGGTGTGTAG
>JANXZI010000473.1 GCA_025355595.1 Spartobacteria bacterium | reverse complement strand
GGCATGCGCGGGCCCCATTTCCTTGCCATCTTCGCACAGGACGAGGTCGGAAAGCGTGGGTTCGCCCAACAGGTCGCCATTGGCCGCATCAGGAGGCACGGAACATGTCCAGCAATTCAGCTTTCTGTGCGTCATGCTGCCTGTCGCAATGTCGTATTTTAGTCTGCGATTCATTCAAAGTGCCTCTTGTGCATGATGAGATACGAGCGGCAAGACTTTTTGAAAAGAATAACCGTGCCCGATTTGTATTCGCACTTGCCTGGCTTGAACGATACCGTCTTTCGGAAATAAGATGACCGATGCGCGGGGAAGCGGGACGGCGTGCCTCGGGTATGGTGGGCGTCCCGCCTGACGTATTCCGCGTCTTGCGGAATACACAGGAACGCCGCCCGCATCCGGAACGCCTGGAATCATCCGCCGGGTGCCGCGCGGGACGCGCGCCACGGCAGGCGGGACGCCCACCCTACCCGAGACATGCCTTCCCGCTTTCAGTCCGCTTATTTATGAAAGATGGTATCAGCCTCAGGATGGAATGGTGCCGCATGGGTGAACAGGCCGGCCCGCTGCCTTTGACAAAGGTGCCAAAAGGAGGTTTTCGGGTAACCGGGATTTGTTTCACGGTGGGAATTCAAGCGAGCGCAACGGTGGCATGCGCGCAGGGTGCGACTGTGCGCCGTGCCATGCTGCAACCGCGCAACTACGGTGGAGACTGTCTCCGTCTGGCTTCCGGTCACGGCACAGGCTGAAGTTGAGTCACTGCGCAAACTGCATGTCGTACAGGCGGCGGTAGCTGCCGTTCAGGGCGAGCAGTTCCGTGTGCGTGCCGGTCTCGATGATGCGCCCCTGCTCCATGACGATGATCTGATCCGCGCGCTGGATCGTCGAGAGGCGGTGCGCGATGCAGATGGTCGTGCGGCCCACCATGAGTTCCTCGAGCGCGGTCTGCACGATTCGTTCGGCCTGGGTATCGAGTGCGCTCGTGGCCTCGTCGAGGATGAGGATCGGAGCGTTCCTGACGATCGAGCGGGCGATGGCGAGCCGCTGGCGCTGGCCGCCGGAGAGCATCGCGCCCTTTTCGCCGATGATGGAATCATAGCCGCCGTCCTTTTCGGTGATGAAGTCGTGCGCGTGCGCGTGCTTCGCCGCGTCCATGGATTCCTCGCGCGTTGCGCCGGGACGGCCGAGCGCGATGTTGTTGAAGATGGTGTCGTTGAAGAGCACGGTCTCCTGCGTGACGACGGCGATCTGACTGCGCAGTTCCCGCGTGTGGACGTCGCGGATGTCCGTGCTGCCGATGGTGATGTTCCCCGACTGCGGATCGTGGAAACGCAGGAGCAAGTTGGTCACCGTCGTTTTTCCCGCGCCGCTGCTGCCGACGAGCGCGACGAGCGATCCCGCTTTCACCGTGAGGTTGAAGTCGTGCAGCACGGGTTTTTCGCCGTAGCTGAACTTGATGTTTTTGAATGTGACATCGGCTCCCGCGGCGTGCATCGGCTTGGGATTTTCCGGCTCGAGGATGTCGTTCTCCGTGTCGAGCAGCGAGAAGACCATCGCGGAAATCACGCGCGCCTGCTCGAGCTGGTTGTGCAGGCGGATGAGCGCCTTCATCGGCTGGTAGAGGAGGAAGATGCAGCCGGTGAACTCCATGATGTCGCCGGGCTTCATCGCGCCCGGCTTCGTGTAAAACGCGATGTAGAAGAAGAACGCCGCGACGCCGATGGAGCCGAGGATTTCCATCAGCCCGCTGGGCAGTTCGCCCGCGCGGATGATGCGCATCTGGTGGTTCGCCATGAGCAGCGAGGTGTGCTCGAATTCGTCGGTCGCCTTTTTTTCCAAATTGTACGCCTTCAGGATGCGGTAGCCGCTGAGCGACTCGTGGACCAGCTTCCCTTGGTCGGTGACCTGCTGGACGAGGATGCGCGTGGACTTCCTCACGCGGCGCGCAAAGAGCGCGTATGGCAGCAGCGTGAAGGGCAGGATGCACATCGAGAGCAGGGTGAGCTGCGGGTGCCGCCACAGGAGCACGGCGATGAGGCTGACGACGGTGATCGGCTCGCGGATGATGGTGACCCACGAATTCCCCAGCGCGTGCTGGATGCTATCCGCCGCCTGGAGCTGCGACATGAGAGTGCCGGTGCTGGTGCGCGAGAAAAAGCTGGAGCCGAGCGTGAGCACATGGCGGAACATTCGCACGCGGAGATCCATCACCACGCGCATCGAGACCCAGTTCATGAGATACACATTCACGTAGCCGAGGCCGGAGCGGAGGATCATCGAGAACGGGACGAGCAAGATGATGACGACGATCACCGCGTGCGATGCCTGGCTGCCCGACGCGGGGGAGAGGGAGCCGGCAAAATCAATCAGCTTGCGGAGGAAGCCGGGCACCGCGCCAGCCGCGAGGAGGCCGCCGGTGGGATCGCCGGAAGAGGTCTGAAAAATCGTGTTCACCGCGAGTCGCACGCTCACCATGAGCATCGGATTGGCGATGCCCGCGAGGAAGCCGCAGATGATTCCGACCACGAGGCGGAGCGAGTAGGGGCGCGCGAGTGCCAGGCCCTGCAGGAGATACTTGAACATCGAATGCGAAACAGTGCGGAATCCGCGCGGGCGAGGGCGAGAGTTTTCTTCGCGGCGGCAGCCTCACGCCCTGTCGTCGAAGCCGGGGCGATGGAAGGATTTCGCCTTGGGAAATTTCCGCTTCACGCTGCGGCGCAGGCGATCCAGGTGCAGGAGGATTTCCAGCATCGAGTCTGTCTCCTCGGGGAACATCACGCGCATCGCGACCCACGCCGCGAGGCTGCGCTCGGTGGCGATGAGCGCGATCTTTGCCGAGCCTGCGGAGTCACGGACGGCGGCGAGCGTGCGGTCGTCCTCCTCCTCGACGAGCGACATGAATGCGCGGCTGATTTTCACGTAGATGAGCGTCTGATACCAGCGGATCACCTCCACGCAGTCGTTCAGCCGCACGAGTTCGCCCTTGGCGGATGCGACGCTGGTGAGCCCTTTTTCCACCCGGCGCTCGAGGTTGCGCACATGCCGGAGCGGCAGGCGCAGCTCGTTGTTGAACCACTCGTCCACCATGTGCGAATAGGTGAGCGCGGCGTTCGTCTCGCGCTGCCCGAGCATGCGCGCGCGGCGGTCGAGGCGCTTCTCTTGCGCCGTCGCGGCCTCGATGGATGCGGGCGTCACAGCGGGCTTCTTTTTCGCGCGTGCCTTCGCCTTCAGTGCCGGCACCGCCGAGCCGAGCGCCTCCCAGAATTCCTTGTTCTCGCGATCACGCGTGCGCGGGTCGTCGGGCCGGTCGTGGCTGCGCATGGCGAACTGCGCGCAACGGTGTGAAAATTCGCAGCGCTCGCACCAGCGGTCGCAGTAGTCGTAGATGCCGGGGATGAAGCGCGGGTTGCGCGGGTCCGGCTCCCTCGGGCGCGGTTTGGGCATGAAGGCGGGTAGCGCGCCGGCTGCCGCGCGACAAGACTCCATTGGGCTGCGGAACGTGTGTCGGCCTGACTTGTGGCGCGTCGAACGGGAGGGCACCGCACATCCCGCCACCTTTGGGAGTATTCGCTGAACACAGGCAAATGGGGAATCGTGTGCGACGTAAGGATTGCCCGCGGCCTTTCGATTCGATCCAAAGCCAAATCGCCATGGACCCAGCCAGAATACGGGAAAGGCAAAGAACTCTAGGAATAAATCCGAACTGATCGAAGATGCGCATGAGACGGTCATCATTCGGATTGTCTGGATCGCAGCGTTCCAGCTTCCTCGCCCCGGTCTGCCTCATCTGTCAGAATGTGTACCGAAAGTCGGATTTGAACGCAGAGGCGCAGAGTTGAAAAGAGAGTTCCGCAGAGGGAAAAACCCAAAATCCCTCCGCGTCCCTCCCACTTTTCCTCCGCGCCTCCGCGTTGAAATGCCGTGCTTTCGTTCCGGAAAATGGACTTTTGGTCCACACTCTCAGTGCTTGACGAACGGGTCAGTAGAACCTAAAGGACCCGCACAAAGTGCAGCAATCGTCGAATGAACCCAGAAAGTGAGATCATCCGGGATGAGATTCCCTACATTGAAAAGATCGTGCATGATGAATGCTGGCTGGAAGGCGAACGCCGTGGCTGCGCTGTCGATCGGCATGAAACAGTGATCCGCCAACGGGTCGCAGATGTCATTCTGAATGGCGCGGGTGAAACCTTGAGAAGGCGATACACTTCCTCTGGGCAATAATCACCCTGCTGGAACACCGGACAGACGGGAATGGCACTCTGACAAGAGCGGAGATGGATGATGGATGGCGATGAGGCACGAACATTCAAAAAGTCCTAAGCGGAAGGATCACACGTCTGCCGCTGCCTGCGCTCGGAAGGTTTTCTCCATGCTGGCGGAAACCTTGCAGCGGCGCGCATGCGATGGCGGGCGCTGGCTGCCCGGGCGGGCGTGAAGATCCTCGAAGGCACGGGCCTCTCGAACTAAAACTGGGGGAGCAATCGCGTGCTCTGCGGGTATCACCGTCCGATTCAGGCTAATGCTCCCCGCCCACACGGGGTTGCCGGGATGCGCTTTGCGTGTAACCATGCGCGTCGCTGATGACTTCCACTGATCCCAATATCGCAGTCTGCCCGAGCTGCGGCACGATGATTGACGTCTCCGAACAGGAGGTGTTTTCGCTCGTGAACTGCTCGAGCTGCGGCGCGCGAATGCGGGTGCGCAAGGACTTCGCGAACTTTGAAATCCAGAGCGTCCTCGGCGAGGGCGGGCAGGGGATCGTGTATCGTGCGGTGGACAAGAAGCTGGGCCGCCAGGTGGCGGTGAAGGTGATGAAGCGTGAGTACAGCGCGGACCCGGAATTTGTGAAGCGCTTTGCGAGCGAGGCGCGGATCACGGCGAGCCTGAACAATCCGCACATCGTGAAGGTGTATTCCTCCGGCGAGCACGACGGGCTGCTCTTCCTCGCGATGGAAATCGTCGAGCACGGGAGTCTCGAGTCGCTCATGGCGAAGCTGAAGATGATGCCCGAGGAGCAGGCGCTCGACATCGGCATTCAGATCGCCACACCTGCAGGCGGGGCTGGAGCGCGGCCTCATTCACCGTGACATCAAGCCGGGCAATGTGCTTTTCGCCGAGGGGCAGGTGGCGAAGATCGTGGACTTCGGCCTGGCAATCCTCGTCGAGAAACAGCACGAGGAGCAGGGCGAGGTATGGGCCACGCCGTACTACGTCGCACCGGAGAAGCTCGCCGGGCAGGCGGAGGATTTCCGCAGCGACTTGTATTCGCTGGCGGCGTCGCTTTTCCACGCGATCTCCGGGAGGCCGCCATTCATCTCGGAGTCCAGCTCGATGGCCGAGTTGCTCCGGATCAAGCGCCAGCCGGTGCGGCTGCTGAACTACGCGCCGCACGCCTCCACGCCGACGGCGTATGCGATCGATCGCGCGCTCAGCTTCAAGCCCGAGGATCGGTTCGGCAGCTATGCGCACTTCATCCAGAGCCTCGAGCACGCGCTCGCGGCACGGAAAAAAAATCCGGTAAAGCGTCGCAGACCGAAGGTGCTGCGGATCGGCGAGCGGGTGAGGGAAGGAAGCTGGGTGGCTTTCGCCATCATCGCGCTGGTCGTCGGTGCCGGGCTGTATTTTTGGCTGCACCGGCCGCCGCCGAACGCGAGGGGCGCGGGGTCTTCGGCACAGCCCGCCGAGCCGGATCTTTCCGCGGACATGCGATTCGACGTCGGCCGGCGGCAGATTGTGGAGGAACGCTTTGCCGACGCTGCGAAGACCTTTGGCACCCTCTACGAGGAGGGCCGGCTGGCCGAGCCGAAGAACAGTTGGGCCGCGGTCCACGGCGGTCTCGCGGAATTTTTCGCCGGGCGGCCCGGGCTGGCGCGCACGAAATTCAAGATGCTCGCGGATCGCGCGAGCCCCACCGTGATCGGCCTGGATGCGAAGCTCGTCGGATTTTTCCGCCAGCTCCCGCTGCTCGTCTCGCGCCAGCCGGACGCCGAACCGCATTGGGACGACTTCAGCACCACCACTTACGAGCCGCTCGCATTCCTCATCGCGGGGCTGAGTCGCTGGGACGATGGCGATTTTGAGGGCAGCATCGCGCTCCTGCGCCGGCTCCAGAAAGCCGCGCCCGCGGGCGAGGACGCCTGGGTCGCCGACTACCGCCCGCTCGTCGCGCGCTATCTGGAGGAATACGGCACGTTCCGTGATCTCTCCACCGACCTCGCGGGTGCCGCCACCTCGCCGAAGACTGCCGAGGCCGCGCTGAAAAGAATCCCCGACGCCCTCCGTGCGATTCGCTCGAAGAAGCTCGCCGAGAAACTCGCCGCGCTGGAGACGGAGGCGCGGCAAAAAGTGACGGCTGCCGGGGTCGCTGCCGATCTCGCGCTGAAGCAGAAGCAGGCAGACGCGGGAGCGGCCGAGGAAAAGCTGCTCACGGCCGCGAAGCTCAAAATCAAGGAACTCAGCGAAAACTATCGCTTCACCGAGGCGGCCGCGCTCATCCGCGCCGTGGATGTGAAGCTGGACCGCAACATCAGCGAGCGCGACCTGTTGACGAGGCGCGTGGACTGGCTCGTCGAGTTCAAGAAGCGGCTCATCGAGGACATCAACGCCTCCGGCTATCCCGCGCAGTTGGTGAGAAAAAACGGCCAGAAACTTCTCGGCATCGCCTCGCGGGCCGACGACCTGCAGCTCGAAATGCGCGTGCAATTTGGGACGCTGCCCTCGGTGAAATGGACCGACATCAGCGCGATGACCATCCTCCAGATGGCGCGCACCTTCATGCGCCCGACGCTCCCGCAGCCCGCGCTCGCGGATCGCGAATGGCAGGCCGGCGTGTTCTGCCTCTTCGAGCAACTCTTCCCCGAAGGCCAGGCGCTGATGGACGACGCCGTCGCGCGCAAGCCCGATTACCAGAATGATCGCGCGCAGTTTTTCGGTCAGCCGACGCCCGCTCCGGCTCCCGAGCCGGCGAAGGATCCCGCGCCCGAGAAAGCCCCGGCTCCAGCGGTGCCTGCGATCCCCATGCCCGCCACACCCGCCACGCCGTAGCGCCTACTTGATCTCCACCGTCACGCCCGCCGTGACCATGTGGCAGATGCGCGAGATGTCCCAGTTTGCCGTGCGCATGCAGCCGTGGCTCGCGAAGCTGCCGATGCTGTGCGGATTGTTCGTCCCGTGGATGCCGATGCCCGGCTTGTTCAGCCCGATCCACGCCACACCCACGGGATTCCGCGGCCCGGGCGGCAGCATGTGGAAAGTGCTCGTGCGCACACCGCGATTCAGCACGCCCGCGTCCCACCGGAAGGTCGGCATGGAAGCGATGCCGAGGATGCGCCACTTGCCCGGCGGCGTCGGGTGTGCCGGCGAACCGGGCGCGATCGGGATCGCCGCGATCAAATTGTCGCCCTCGAAAAGCTCGAGGATCGTGTCCTTCCTCGTGATGACGATGCGGCGCGTCTTGAACTCCTCGCGCTCGGGAAGGTTCCCCGTGTCCGGCATGTCCTCGACCTTGAACGGCTCGACATTCGGCACACGGACCTGGTCGCCCGGCTGGAGTTTGCCAAAGCTCATCTTCGGATTCAGCCGCGCGAGAAAGTCCGTCGAGCAGTGGTATCGCTCTGCGAGAAAATCCGTGTAGCCGGGATACGGCAGGCCCCTCTGATGCGCCTGTTCGGCCGTCTTGCCCGGCAGGTTGCCGATGAATTTGTAGTCGCTCTTCGCGACCGTGTGAAAAGTGTAAACGGGAAACACGCTGTCGAGCGGCACATTTGCATCCACTTCGCCGGTCTCCGGCAGCGCATGCGCGCGCTGCCAGCGCTTGAGTGCGTTCGTGATGAATTTGCCCGGCTTGCCGTCAATCATCCCCGGACTGAAGAGCTGCTGGTCGAGGAAAATCTGGAGCTGCGCGGTGAGTTCGCGCTTCGTGACGAGGATCGCGCGCGGTACCTGTGGCTCGCCCTCCGCGGGCGCGTCCGGCTTTTTCTCCGCGCTGTCGGGCGCTGCGGGCTTCGCTTCCGTCGAGGGACTGCCCACAGCCGCGGTCTGCCCCGCCGGTTTTTCTATTGGCTCACCCGGCTTCGCTCTCGTGGCGGCGGGAGGTGCCGCCGGTTTCTGCTTCGCATCCAGCGTAAATTTTTTCAGCGGCACCGCGTCCGTCTTCTCCTGAGCAAAAGTGGGAGCCGCGAGTGCGAGGACGGCGATGGTGATTGGCGCAAAGTGGAAACGGTCTAGCATTGGCGCGCACTAGATATGTCAATTTCGACAGGAAACAAGCTCCGCATCGCGCAAGTCGCTCCGCTCTGGACGGCCATCCCGCCCGTCACCTACGGCGGCATTGAGTTGCTCCTGGCGCTGCTCTGCGACGACCTCGTGACGCGCGGGCACGAGGTGACACTCTTCGCCAGCGGCGACTGCCGCACGTCCGCAAAGCTGCGCGCCATCATCCCCGCGAACCTCAGCGAACTCATGGCGCGCGGTGAGGCGCTCATGCACGAATATTACATGAACGCTGCGATGGCCGCCGTGATCGAGGCGCAGGATGAATTCGACATCGTCCACTGCCACCTGCCGCCCGCGTGGCTGCCCTTCGCCGCGGCCATGCGCACGCCATGCACCTTCACGCTGCACACCAGCCCGCACACGGATGATGAATGGGTGCTGCGGAATTTCCCCCGCGCGAGCGCCATCGCGATCAGCCACGCGCAGGTCGCCGCGGCATCCGCTCGGCTCGGGAAAAAATTCCCCGTCATCTACAACGGTGTGGACTTCGCGAGCTATGACGCGTCGTTCGAGCCCGGAAAATATCTCGCCTACCTCGGACGCATGTCGCGCGAGAAAAATCCGCGCGACGCCATCCGCATCGCGCAAGCCGCCGACATGCCGATCGTCCTCGCGGGCCGTCCGCAGAATGCCGCCGAGGAGCAATATTTCCGTGACGAAGTGCAGCCGCACCTTGACGGCGAGCGCGTCCGCTGGATCGGCCCCGCGGATCACCCGCAAAAAGTCGCACTGCTCCGCGAGGCCGCCGCGCTCGTCTTCCCGATCCAGTGGGACGAGCCTTTCGGTCTTGTGATGATCGAGGCGATGGCCTGCGGCGCTCCGGTCCTCGCGGTGAAGCGCGGCTCCGTCGCCGAAGTCGTGGATGAAGGCATCACCGGCTTTACCGCCGCGACGCCCGGCGATCTCGCGCCGCTCGTCACGCGCGCGTGCGCGCTCGACCGCCGCAAAATCCGCGACCACGCCGCCTCACGCTTCAGCCACACGAAGATGGTGGACGACAGCCTCGCGCACTACCGCGCGCT
>JANXZI010000467.1 GCA_025355595.1 Spartobacteria bacterium | reverse complement strand
TGCGCGCGGTCGTCGCCTCCTCGGCGGCGCGGAATTCGGCGTGGTCGGCGGTGGGGCGTTTGTCGGGCGCGACGGTTGCGAGGTAGTTGCCGATGGTCGAGGGCAGGATGAAATAGCCGTCCGCGAGGCCCTGCATGAGTGCGCTTGCGCCGAGACGGTTTGCGCCGTGGTCGCTGAAGTTCGCCTCGCCGAGCACAAAGAGGCCGGGGACGTTGCTCATGAGGTTGTAGTCCACCCACAGGCCGCCCATTGTGTAATGCACCGCCGGATACACGCGCATCGGCTGCTCATAGCCGCTCTCCGCGGTGATCTGGTGATACATGTCGAACAGGTTTCCGTAGAGCGCCTTCACCTTTTCGGTGCCGCGCGTGCGGGCTTCGGCTTCGGAAATATTCGCACCGCCAATGGTGCCGCGACCGTAGCGGAGGATCGCATAGTGGAAATCGAGATACACGCCGAAGCCGCCGGGGCCGACGCCGCGACCGGCGTCGCACTGCATCTTCGCGGCGCGCGAGGCGATATCGCGCGGGGCGAGATTGCCGAACGAGGGATACATGCGCTCGAGATAGTAGTCGCGCTCGCTCTCGGGAATGTCGCCCGGCTTGCGGGTGTCGCCTTTTTTCATCGGGGCCCAGCAGCGTCCGTCGTTGCGGAGCGACTCGGACATGAGCGTGAGCTTGCTCTGGAAACTGCCGGCGACCGGGATGCACGTCGGGTGGATTTGCGTGAAGCACGGGTTCGCGAAGAGCGCGCCTTTTTTATAAGCGCGATACGCGGCGGTGACGTTGCAGCCCTTCGCCTGTGTCGAGAGGTAGAAGACGTTGCAGTAGCCGCCCGTCGCGAGCACGACGGCATCCGCGGAATAGGAGGAGATTTTCCCGGTCTCCATGTCGCGGACGACGATGCCCTTCGCGTGGCCGTCCACGATGACGAGTTCGAGCATTTCCGAGCGCGGGAACATCTGAACGGAGCCCGCGCCGATCATGCGATTGAGCGACGAATACGCTCCGAGCAGGAGCTGCTGCCCCGTCTGTCCGCGCGCGTAGAAAGTGCGCGATACCTGCGTTCCGCCGAAGCTGCGATTCGCGAGCAGTCCACCGTATTCACGGGCAAAAGGCACGCCGAGCGCGACGCACTGATCAATGATACCCGTCGAGATTTCGGCGAGCCGGTGCACATTCGCCTCGCGCGAGCGGAAGTCACCGCCCTTCACCGTGTCATAAAAAAGCCGATGCACGGAGTCGCCGTCGCCCTGGTAATTTTTCGCGCCATTGATGCCGCCCTGCGCCGCGATGCTGTGCGCGCGACGCGGCGAATCCTGGTAGCAGAAGCATTTCACCTGGTAGCCGAGTTCCGCGAGCGTCGCCGCAGCACTCGCGCCTGCGAGTCCGCTGCCGACGACGAGCACGGAATACTTCCGCTTGTTCGACGGGTTGATGAGCTTCGAGTCGAACTTGTGGCTCTCCCACTTCGATTCGAGCGGGCCGGATGGGATCTTGGAGTCAATTCTGCCGATCATATTACTTGGCCTCCTTCGCTGCAGGAGCCGCAGGTTTTGGTGCGGGTGTTTCGGCGCAGCAAGACGGCTCACTCGCGGCGCTGATGTGCTTCTTTTCGTAGAACCCCGCCATCACCGCGACCGGGATGCTCACGTAGCCGGCGCAGATGACCCATGCGAAAATCTGCGCGCACCCCCCGAGGCAGCACGCCATTTTTTTTGTCCGCAGCCCGAGCGTCTGGAAAAGGCTCGCCGCGCCGTGGCTGAGGTGCATCGCGAGCAGCACCATCGCGACGATGTAGAAAATCGAGATGGCCTTGTTGCTGAAGGCCGCGACGATCATCCGATACACGTCGTGATCTTCGCCGTCCTTCCAGTTCGCAAACTCCGGACTCACCGTGTGCGTGGTGAAATGCAGCAGGTGAAACACGATGTAGCTCAGCAAAAGGATACCGCTCAGCGCCATGAGCCGCGTCGCGATCTTCGCCTGCACGCTCCCTTTCTTCACGTAGCCGACGCCCTTCGCCTTGCGATTTTCGATCACGAGCAGGATCGTCGTCGCGATGTGCAGCAGCACTGCGGCGAGGAGCCCGATGCGAATCACCCACAGCCCGCCGAACGGCAGATGCCGCAGTTTCGTCCCGTATTCGTTGATGACGTGCGGCCCGGCGAAGAACTGCAAATTGCCAATCAGGTGCCCGATGACGAATGCGATAAGCATCACGCCGGTGATGGCGACGAGGAGTTTCTTCCCGATGGAAGACTGAAGGAATGAGCAGCAGCTATTCACGATTGGTTTTCAAAATGGTGTTCGGCCAACCACTGCTGACGGACGCGCCGAAAACCGGAGGGGACCGCGCTGTCAGCCGCCCCCGTTGGCATGAGGCGGCGCGAAGTGATATGCGCAAAAGCCGCCGCGTGGCAACTTGCGCGAACGGCAAATTTTTCACGACGCGGATCGGAGTGGGATGCCCTCCCGCCACGAAAGCCGCCACGGCCTTCCTGCTTTTGGGAAACGTTGAACAAAGAGCGGTGCGGGCCAAGGTGGTTCCTGAAGCCTTCCGCAGGAAGGCAGGCGATGCACGCGGAGGGCTGCGTGAACCACTTTAATCAGTGTTTCCCTAATGATCCTCGCTGGTGATCCGCAGCACTTCCTCGAGCGTCGTGATGCCTTGCTTCGCCTTGTCTATGCCGACCATGCGCAGTGATTTCA
>JANXZI010000431.1 GCA_025355595.1 Spartobacteria bacterium | reverse complement strand
GGCTGCGCAGCAAGGAGAACCCATATTTTGCCAAGGCCTTCGTGAACCGCGTGTGGGCGTCGTATTTCAGCCGCGGCATCGTGGAGCCTGCGGATGACCTGAACCTCGCAAATGCGCCGAGCAACGCGGAACTGTTCAACTATCTCGCGAACGGATTCGTGGCGCACAACTTCGACATCAAGTGGCTGCACCGCGAAATCTTGAACAGCGACACGTATCAGCGGAGCTGGAAGACGAACGCGACGAACAAGCTCGACGAAAAAAACTTTAGTCACGCCGTGATCCGCAGGTTGCCCGCCGAAGTGGTCTTCGATGCCATCGCGATGGCGACAGCCTCGACGGAACGCGCGGAGAAATTCGCAACGGACATCAGCGAGCGCACGATCGGGGCGAACACGATTTCCGGCTACGGTGGCAAGGGTGGCGGTGACAACTACGCGCTGACCATCTTCGGCAAGCCCGCGCGCGAGGTGAACTGCGACTGCGAGCGCACGACCGACCCGACTTTGCTCCAGACGATCTATACGCGGAACGATCCGGGCCTGCTCAGCAAGCTCGAGGCATCCAACCGCTCGGGATGGATGGACGAGGTTCGCGGTCAGTTTGCGCCGCAGCAGGACCGGAACCCCGAGGCGATCCGCGCGAGACTCGCGAAGATCAATGAGAAGGCCGCCCCGATGCTGAAGAAACCGGAGAAACCCGCCGACGCTGATGCCGAGGCGACGGAGCGTTACGCGAAGCAAGTGCGCCAGTATGAGGAGCGCGTCGCGGAAGTGAATGTGCAGCGTGCCGACTTGCAGAAACAGCTTGCCGACGCGGAGAAACCGAAGCGCAAAATGGACCTTGATACCGCGATCTCCGAAGTCTTCCTGCGGACCGTCAGCCGACCTGCGAGCGCCGACGAAATCGCGCAGGCGAAGGCCGACATCGCCGCGGCAAAGACGCCGGTGGAAGGCATCCGGGATCTGCTTTGGGCGATGCTGAATACGCGGGAATTCATGGTGAACCACTGAGTCGCTCTCCCTCTTATTCTTACTCTTGATCTTATTCTTATTCTTATTCCCCGCCATGTCCCCGCTGCGCGCTCCGCTTGCTGAATAAGAATAAGAATAGGATTAAGAATAAGATTAAAGACGAAAACCTTCCTCGACGAACAATCCAGCCACAAACCTCCAAACACACACCCATCATGTCCAACTACATCTGCTGCGACGGCATCGCCCGCCGCGATTTCATCCGGGTCGGCGCCATCACTGGCTTCAGCCTCGGCTTCACGCTGCAAAACTTCCTCGCGCACGCCGCGACCGAAGCCACGTCGCTCAAGGGAAAAGGCAAGGCCGCAATCTTCGTCCGTCTCGGCGGCGGGCCGAGCCACATGGACACTTTCGATCTGAAGCCTGACGCGCCGGAGACGCACCGTGGCGAATTCAAGCCGATCACGACGAATGTCGCGGGCATGCAGATTTCCGAGCACCTGCCGAAGCTGGCGAAGTGCGCGGACAAATTTGCCATCCTGCGCGGAGTCTCGCACACGCTTGCGGCGCACGACCTCGGCACCGTTTACATGGGCACGGGCAACCGTCCGCTGCCGTCGCTCCAGTTCCCGCACCTCGGCGCGGTCGTCTCGAAGGAACTCGGCGCAGCGCCGGAACTCCCGGCATTCGTCGCCGTGCCCTCGCAGGGCAATAATCCGACCGGCTATCTCGGCGTGGAATACGGGCCGTTCGACACGGGCTCGGCACCGCAGCCGGGCAAGGCCATGGAAATCCGCGGCCTCGCACTGCGCGGCGTGACGATGGAGGATGTGGATCGCCGTCAGAACCTCGTGGGCCGCTACGACAAGGCCTTCGGCGATCTCGCGAAGGAGGACAAAATCCTCGCGGGCATGGATGAGTTTGGCCGCAAGGCCTACGCGATGATGCGATCGAGCACGGCGCGCGAGGCGTTCGACATGTCGAAGGAATCGTCGAACATCACGAGCCTCTACGGCACGGATCAGTTCTCGCAGAGCTGCCTGCTCGCGACGCGGCTCGTCGAGAGCGGAGTGAAATTTATCACGCTGAATCTTGGCGGCTGGGATACGCATGCAGACAACTTCAATGCCCTGAAAAACAAGCAGCTCCCGCAGCTCGACGCCGGCCTCAGCGGTCTCTTCCAGTCGCTCGCGCTCAAGGGCCTGCTCGACTCGACGGTCGTGTATGTCACCGGCGAATTCGGCCGCACGCCGAAGGTCAACCCGCGCGGCGGACGCGACCATTATCCGCGCGCCATGTTCACGCTGATGGCAGGCGGCGGAATCAAGAATGGCCAGGTCGTGGGAGCCAGCGATGAGAAGGGCGAAGGCCCGAAGGATCAGGGCATCTCCCCCGACGACATCGCGGCGACGTTCTTCACCGCGCTCGGCATAGACCCGCACAAGGAATACAAGACGCCCAGCGGACGCCCGGTGATGATCACGCGCAACGGCTCGGCGATCAAACAGCTCCTCGCATAGCGGACATCACGGTTTCAAATTCACGCATCTCGCAACGTGTGTTTGTCGGAGGCGTGCCGGTTAAATTCTGCGAGAAGGTGTGTTCCTCATTCGCCATTGCGCGTGACACAGCGCCGCCCCACATTTTACACACGATCATGAAAGCCATCTGGACCCTCATCTTCCTCGCGATCATCGCATGCACCGTCGGCCTCGCGCTGATCTTCGTGCCGGAATCCGGACGCACGGACAAATTCTGGCTGAGCACCGGCGCGGTCGCCGCCGCGGAATTTTTCCTGTGGATCGCCTTCGCCTTCCGCGGCACCTCGCGCGGCGAGCAGGCGGGCAGCGTCGCCAAACTTTCCATCATCACTGCGACGACACTCTACTTCTTCGCCACCGCCACGCTGGCCATTGTCGCCATCTTCGTCACGGCACCGTTCAAGGTCCTCCTCGCGCTGCAAATCCTCGCGCTGCTCGGTTTTGTGATTTTCGCCGGCCTCTCCGCCATCGCGACCCGCGCGCTGCAAGGCACCGCCGAAGCGCAGCGCCCGCGCTGATTTTGGTCCTCCGGAGCAAGCGAGCGAACGAAAGCGCGAGCGGAGGTCTCGGGTAGCGCGGGCGTCCCGCCTGCCGTGTTCCGCGTCTCGCGGAACACATCGGATGTCGAGAGAGGTTCGCCTGCAAGCTCACGTCCACATGTGCGACGCAGGATGAGCCGCACGGCAGGCGGGACCCCCGCGCGACCCGAGGCATGCCGTCCTGTTTTTTGCTAAAGCACCGCGGGATTCCCGTACAGGCTGAAGCCGCTCGTCCACTCGATTTGCACGTCGAAGACTTCGCCGATGTGCCGCTCGCCGCCCTCAAAGATCACGATCTTGTTCCCCGGTGTGCGGCCCGAGAGCGTCGCGGGATTCGTCTTGCTCGGACCTTCGCACAGGATTTCCACGCGCTTGCCGACGAGCGCGTCGTTCCTCGCCTTGGCAAAATCATCCACGATCCCGAGCAGCACGCGGTTGCGCTCGTCGCGGATTTCCTCGGGCACCTGATCGCCCAAGAGCGCGGCGGGCGTGTCTCGGCGTGTGCTGTACTTGAAGATGAACGCGTTGTCGAAACCGACGCGGCGGTACAGCTCGCACGAAGCCTCGAAGTCCGCATCCGTCTCGCCGGGAAAACCGACGATGACATCCGTGGTGATCGCGACATCGGGCCGCGCCACGCGGATGGACTCGACGAGCCGCAGATATTTTTCCGCAGTATAAGTGCGGTGCATGGCCTTGAGGACGCGGTCGCTCCCGCTCTGCACGGGGAGATGCACATGTGCCATGAGCTTCGGCAGCCGGGCGTAACACTCGACGAGGTCCGCACGAAAGCCAATCGGGTGCGGCGATGTGAAACGCAGCCTGCGCAATCCCTCGACGGCATGGACGGCTTCGAGGAGTTGCACGAACGGCGACTTTTCCCCGACGCGCGGAAACTCGTGGCGACCGTAAAGATTCACGATCTGCCCGAGCAGCGTGACTTCGCGCACGCCGCGCGCGACGAGGCCCTCGACCTCCAGCACGATGTCGGCGATCGGGCGCGAACGCTCCGAGCCGCGCGTGCTCGGCACGATGCAGAA
>JANXZI010000415.1 GCA_025355595.1 Spartobacteria bacterium | reverse complement strand
CCGCAAGGGATGGAAGAACCGTTCTGCCGTCCCTTGCGGGACTTGTCGCCTTTTTTCTGGCCCTTTTCCCAGTGCTGAAGCACTGGGCTATTTTCGGAACCTTCCACTTGCCGTCCATTGTCAAGCAACCGGATAAGCAGGCAACTTTCAACCCTTCCCCGCATGACACGGAATTTATGTCATTTTTCCAAGCTATCCGGCGTGCGGTGGATCAAGCTCGGCACTTATGAAGCTACTGGTCATCGAAGACGAAGCCAAGATCGCGAGCCTGCTGAAGAAGGGTCTGCAGGAGCAGGGATTCCAGGTGGACATCAGTGGCGACGGCGAGGACGGCCTCGAACGCGCGACGAAGACGCCCTACGATGCGATCGTCATTGATATCATGCTGCCGAAGCGTGACGGCCTGAGCGTGCTGAAGACGCTGCGCACGCGGAAGGTGACGGCACCGGTGATGATCATCACCGCGCGCGGCGATGTGAACGAGCGGATCGAGGGACTGAATCTCGGCGCGGACGACTACATGGCGAAACCTTTTTCCATGGACGAGGTGGTCGCGCGGATCCGTGCGCTCGTGCGACGCGTCACAGGCGAGACCATCACGCTGTACAAAGTCGGCGACTTGGTGATGAATCTCGTGACCCGCGAAGTCACCCGCGGAACCCGCCGAATCAATCTCACCGCGCGCGAATTCCGCCTGCTCGAGCACCTCATGCGGCTGCCCGCCCAGGTCGTCACGCGCACGCAGCTCATCGAACGCGTGTGGGAGTATCACTTCGATCCCGGCACGAATCTCGTGGACGTGTACATCCAGCGGCTGCGCCGGAAAGTGGACGACGGCGAGGAAGTGAAGCTCATCCAGACTGTACGCGGCGTCGGGTATTGCGTGCGGGCAGAGTAGGCGATGAGGAACTGGCCGCTGAAGACGCGACTGGTTTTCTGGACGGTGCTGGTCGGCGGATTTTCCGTGGCGCTTTTCGGATGGGTTGCGGTGGAGTCGTTGAAGTCGAAGCTGCGCCACCAGCTCGACACGACGCTGCGCAACGAGGCGGAGAGCGTTTTTGACGGCATCGAAAAACTCGGCCATCCGATGGACTGGGGAGATCCTGCGGAGGTCGCGGGGCTCTTCAGCAAGGTCATCAGCCTTTACAGCTTTCAGATCGAGCAGCCGCCGCGAAAAATCGTGTACCGATCAAGGGCGCTCGGGAACAGCCTGCTGCCGAAGGGGCCGGATGGCGTCGCGATCACCGCGGCCCTCAGCGACACGGACACCGCGCGCGTTTTGCAGATCACCCGGGGAACACTCCAAGTCCGAGTGGCGATGGACATCGGCCCGTTCACCGCATGGGAAAAGACCATGTGGTGGACGTACGCGATCATCCTTCCGCTCGCCCTCGCGTGCCTCGCCGGCGGCGCGCGGTGGCTCTACGGCAAGGCGCTGAAGCCGGTGGACGACATCGTGGATGCCGCGGAGCACATCACCGCCGAGCGCCTCGATCAACGTCTCCCCGTGACTGGCAACCACGACGAGATCGGCCACCTCACCGCCGTGCTGAACCGGATGATCGATCGCCTCCAGCGCAGCTTCGAGCAGGCGCGCAGGTTCAGCGCCGATGCGTCGCACGAACTGAAGACCCCGCTCACAATCATCCGCGGCGAACTCGAGATCGCGCTGCGCTCCGGCGAGCTCCCGCACGCGGTCGAGCGCACGATGCTCGACCTGCTCGACGAAACCGGCCGCCTCGTCCACATCGTCGAGGGCCTCCTGCTTCTTTCGCAGGCGGACGCGGGGAAATTTCCCGTCGGCGCCGAGACGATCGCGCTGACGGAGCTGATCGAGGAGCTCGCCGAGGACATCGAGATCCTCGGCGACCGGCTGGAAATCGGCGTGGCACTCGAACTCGAGCGTTCGGTGCGCGTGAAGGGCAGCCCGCAGTTTCTCCGGCAGCTCGTGCTGAATCTTTTCGACAACGCGATCAAATACAACCGGCAGTCGGGCATGATCCGCTGTCGGCTCTCCACCGCCGGCGGCATGGCCGTATTTCGCATCGCAAACACCGGCGCGGAAATTCCCGCCGCGGCTCGCGAGCGCGTCTTCGACCGTTTCTTCCGCGTGGAATCCTCACGCGCGCGCAGCGACGTGAGCGCCGGTGGCCAGGGCCTCGGCCTCAGCATCGCACGCGAGATCGTCCGCGCCCACGGCGGCACGCTCACCGTCGAGCCGTCCGAGCCGGGCTGGGTGGTGTTTCAGTTCACGATGCCGTTCCGTGATCCCGCTCGCGGTGATGCCGCGGGAAAACTTCCGCCCGCCTGAGCCCGTGTGGGCGCGGAGTTATTTCAGCGGCTTCTTCGTGCCGCACCCGCACCCGCTGTCGCAGTTTTTCTTTTTCCGCGCGCGCAGCACGAGGTAAAGCAGCGCGCCGATGACCGCCATGCCGACGAGGATTTGCTGGACGGTCGCACTCATCGAAAGCCGAGCAGGTGCCCGCCCTGGTAAACGACAAACGCGCCGATCCACGCGAGCGCGGTCATGTAGGCGATTTGGAAAAGCGGCCAGCGCCACGAATTCGTCTCGCGGCGCACGATGGCGACGGTGCTGAGGCACTGCATCGCGAGGACGTAGAAGACCATGATCGAGAGGCACGTCAGCGGCGTGAAGACCGGCGTGCCATCCGCGCGGCGCTCATCGCGCATCTGCGTGCGCAGGTCCTCGTTGTCCTCCTTGGCGTCCTCGATGTTATAAATCTGGCCCATCGTACTCACGAAAACTTCGCGCGCGGCGAAGGATGCGACAAGGCCGATGCCGATTTTCCAATCGTAGCCGAGCGGCGCGATCACGGGCTCGATGGCGTGACCCATCCGCCCGCCGATGCTGTGCGAGAGGATTTCCGACTGCGTCGCGTCTGGCTCCGTGGGCTTTGGAAAGCTGAGCAGCGCCCACAGGAGCACGCTCAGCGCGAGGATGACGGTGCCCGCGCGGCGGATGAACACGACTGCGCGCTCCCACATGCGCTGGACGATGCCGCGGAAGACCGGCGCGCGATACGGGGGGAGTTCGAGCAGGAGCATCGGCGTCTCGCTGCGCAGGATCGTCTTCTTGAAAAGTCCCGCCATCACGAATGCCGCGATCACGCCGATGAGGTACATGCAGAGCATCACGCCGGCCTTGCTCCAGACATTCGACGCGGGCATGAGCAGCGCGATCATGATCGCATAGACGGGGAGCCGCGCGGAGCATGACATGAGCGGTGCGACGAGGATCGTCACGAAGCGGTCGTTGCGATTTTCGATCGTGCGCGTCGCCATGATGCCGGGGATCGCGCACGCGAACGAACTGAGCAGCGGCACGAATGATTTCCCGTGCAGGCCCACGCGCGACATGAGGCGGTCCATGATGAAGGCCGCGCGCGCCATGTAGCCGCTGTCCTCGAGCAGCCCGAGGAAGAAAAAGAGGATCAGGATCTGCGGCAGGAAGACGACGACATTGCCGACGCCGACGATCACGCCGTCCACGACGAGGCTGCGCAAATCGCCTGGCGGCAGGTGTGCTCCCGTCCACTTTGCGACCGCCTGCATCGCCGCGCGAATCCAGTCCATCGGCGCCTGCGCGACAACGAAGATGCACACAAACATCAGCGCCATCATCCCGACAAATGCGAGCCAGCCCCAGAGCTTGTGCGTGAGAATCTGATCGATGTGATCGCTGAAGGTGAGCCCGTGCGAATCCTCGCCCTGCCGGTGGACGGTGGACGCGCAGACTTCCGAAACCCATGCGTAGCGCGCATCCACCGGCGCGGCGATCGGGTCGAGCCCGCTGAGCTTCAGGCGCTCGCGGGCGGCGTGGATTTCCGTGAGCAAAGTGGAGTCGCCCTTCGCTTCGGCGGCGAGGCGATCATCTTCGAGAGAGAGCAGCAGCATCGCCTCCGAGCGCACGCTTCCGGCGTGGCCCTTCAGCATCCGCGAAAGCGCGGCGACCTCGCGTTCGAGCACGATGGGGAGCTGCGCGCGCTGATCGGAGACCTGCAGCGTCGCGCGGGAGAGCGCCTGCTTCAGCTCGATGAGCCCCTGACCGCGGCTCGCGACCATCGGGATCACCGGCACGCCGAGGCTGTTTTTCAATCCGAGGAGATCGATCGTCAGCCCGCGCTTTTCGGCCACGTCCACCATGTTCAGCGCGACGATGACGGGGATGTCCAACTCGAGAAACTGCGCGACGAGGTAGAGGTGGCGATCCAAATTCGACGCATCGAGCACCGCGATGATCGCATCCGGCCGCGGCGTGCCGGGCACCCGGCCGAGCAGCACATCGCGCGACACCGCCTCGTCCGGCGAACGCACCTGCAGGCTGTAGCTGCCGGGCAGGTCGAGGAGTTCCATCGCCTCGCCGTGGCTGCCGAAAAATCGCCCCGTCTTTTTTTCCACCGTCACGCCGGGGTAGTTGCCGACCTTCTGCCGCAGTCCGGTGAGCGCATTGAAGATCGTGCTCTTGCCGGTGTTCGGATTCCCGGCGATGGCGATGCGCCGGAAGATTTGCGGAGCCTCGGCCATGGCTCAGATGCGCTGAACGCGGATGCCCGCAGCCTCGGCCTTGCGCAGCGAGATGTGCGCGCCGCGGACTTTGAATTCCATCGGGTCGCCCATGGGCGCGAACCGCACGACCTCGATCACCGTGCCGATGGTGAAGCCCATTTCCATCACGCGCCCGCGCATCGCTCCGGGCACTTCGATGGCAGTCACTTTTCCGCGCTGCCCCGGCTGGAGTCCGCTCAGGGGCTCCGCGTCGCTCCGGGGCTCCGCATTCTCCACACTCTCGCTCATCGCCGGCTCAGGCTGCGAAGCGCTCCACCTCGACGTGGTCGCAAAGCTCGCGCCCCAGCGCCAGCCGCGTGCCCATGAGCAGGCAGATGACCGCCGCACCATCCGCGATTTTTTTCACCACCACATGGTCGCGGAAGCCGAGTTCACGCAGCCGCGCGCAGTGCGGGCAGTTTGGGCAGATGTGCCGGACGCGCAGCTTTTCGCCGCATTTTGCGGTCGAAAGTGTCAGCTTGGGGACGACTGGGAGCATCGGTATGGCGGTTATTACTGCAGATGAGATTCGGTCGCAAGAGGAATTGCGATTGAGTCGCAATTAAGCCCGATTGAGGAGGAAAACCCGTGGGTTGGCCGGGCGTTAGAGAGTTTGCAAAGGCGGCAGATTCTCGCTGCCTTTCTCGGTGTGAGAAGCGCTTTCCGCTCGCTACGAACGGAGACTTGCCCTACGACCAGCGCAACCCCAAACGATGAACACGCTACGCTTCCTTTTTCTCCTCCTGCTTACCACTGGGATCGTCGGCGCGCAGGTTCCGACTGAAACCCCCGCGAGGCCGCCCGCACAGAATCCCGCCGGGCCCGCAGGGAAGCCGGGCGCCGTGGCGGAGATTGCGGCGTTCAATGCGGGGAAGATCCTCGCGAAATTAGAAGTAGAGGACGCCACACTCAAACCGTTGATTAAAGGGGAAGAGATCACCGGCGCTCCAGAGATGGTAAATACATGGACGACTATTCCTGCATCATTGCAGGGTCTTCAATTCACCAAGGCTGCGAAGATGACTCTGCCGCTCAGCTTCAAAGTGCTGACCGACGGCGTAGTTTACATGGCCTGCACCTCCCGTTTTAGGAACGGTGGTCTAAGCGGCGGCGCTTGGGAAAAAGAGGTCATCTCTGAAGAAGAACTGCTGAAGGCAGGCTGGAAGAAGCATCGCGCTCTTGAACTCAAAGATTCAGATGAAGCAAAGGGACACCATGTGTGGTGGGTCTATTCGCGTGAGTGCAAGGCAGGGGAGAGTTTTTCGTATCGCACTGAGAAATATATTACGCCGGTCCTGCTTGCGAAGTGAGCCGCCTCGACCGTGGGCAGCGCATTCTGCGTGACCCGAAGCAGAACAAACCGGTGGGAGCGGGGATCGCATCGGGGTTTTCGCCGTAGCGTGGCGACCCAGCCGAAGGTTCCCCCGAAGCTACGCCCTTCGTGCCACGATGTAGCCGCGACCGACGGCGGTCGGTTTGTGCTCCAGCCACTCGAAGCCGAGGTCGTTCAGGTAGCGGCGCAGTTCGGAGAGCGAATAGCATTTTCCCTCGGTGATGTTCATCAGCAGCGCGGAATACTCGGCGATGTGCAGCGGGCCGGTCTTGTCGGCGTTGATGAAGGCGTCGTGGATGACGACGAGACCGCCGCTCGGGAGTGAGGCGTGGGATTTTGCGAGCAGGTCGCGGACGGCGGGCTCGTCCCAGTCGTGCAGGACATTCGACCACAGATGCACGTCGAAGCCCGCAGGCAGCGGCCCGGCGAAAATGTCGCCGGTGTGGACGTTCACGCGTTCGGTGCAGCCCTGCTTCGCGATGCACTCGGTGGCGATGCGATCCACGGGCGCGCGCTCGAGCACGGTGGCGCGGAGGTGCGGATTTTTCGCCGCGAGCGCGCAGGCGTAGATGCCGCTGCCACCCGCGATGTCGAGGAGTGCCGTGTGCTGCGAGAGGTCGAGCGCCTTTGCGAGCGCGGGGCCGAGCAGGATGCCGCGGCAGTCCATCGCGGCGGTGAAGTGCGCTGCAAAATCGGGACGCTGCATGGCCTGGGCCCACGCCTGATGATCGAAGCTGCCGAAATTCGCAGGCTTGCCGGTCTTGAGCACC
>JANXZI010000393.1 GCA_025355595.1 Spartobacteria bacterium | reverse complement strand
GAAAACCGGCGGTGTCCTTGATCAGATGATCCGCGGGGAGCACGATCATCGTCGCCTCCGTGTCGCGCGTGGCGACCCAGCCGACGCCGAGCGCGATGGCCGCGGCGGTGTCGCGCTTCGCGGCCTCGGCTACGATGTTTTCCTTCGGCAGATTTTTTGCGAGCGCGCGCACGGCGGCCTCCTGGTCGGCGTTCGTGAGGATGAGGATGTTCTTCGCGGGCACGAGTCCGTCGAGGCGACTGAGCGTGGACTCGAGCAGCGTCTCGCCGCCGAAGAGGGAGAGGAGCTGCTTCGGGCGGGACTTGCGGCTGAGCGGCCAGAACCGTTCGCCACTGCCACCGGCGAGGATCAAAACGTAGAGGGAAGGTGACGACATCGGCTGGGGTCTTAGCGGAAGGCGCGCGGATTCACTAGGGAGAATTGCAGAACATCCAAGATGCTTCGTGGAATCCATCATCACGAAGAGTGGTGGGATGCTTGCACCTTCGCGGCTTTGCGGGATCCGAAATCAGACCGCGCTGCGCCCATCATTTCGACAAAGCAGTTTGTATGTTGAACGCCGTCGAATGGATTTGTCACTGCGCGGCATTTCCACTATTTGCCTCGGCGCATGAAGTCACTTCGCGTGGTTCGCACGGCGCTGTCCTTTTCCATCGCCACCGTGGCGCTCGGCGGCTGCGGCAGCCTCGGCGATTCGCTGCGGCTGCGGCGGACGCTGCTGGTAAAGGTGCCGATTGACAGGCCGATTGCGAAACGGCGCAGCGGCGATGGCTGGGAATTTCGGCATGTGCTCGAAGCGCCCAAGGATCGCGCACACCACGGCCAGTGGTACGTCGCGTGGAATGACCAGGTTTCGTTCGACTCGAACAGTGCCTCGGGCTTCTGGCGGAAGATATTTTTCCACGCCCCCGAAATCGCCAGGGCGGTGCATTCCGCGTTCGGCGAGTATCCGCTGCTCATCGAGCCGAATCGGAGCTTCCGATCTCGCCCGGTGATGGCGCCGGTGAAGCCGGAGCCGGGCAGGATCTCGGACATGGCATTCGGCAGCGGCGTGAAGCTCGTGGCGAGCAGGCCGCACGCGAAAGTCTGGCCCGACGGACGGAAGGCCGATGGCGACAGCGGGAAGTTCATCGTGGATCCGATGTGGCATTTCGACGATGCGCATTCCGAATTCACCAAGGCCCACCGGCGATTCCCGCACCCCGGCGAGGGCGTGACGATCGGCCATCTCGACAACGGCCTCGATGCGCGCCATCCCGCGACCCCGATGAATCTCGTGCGCGGCGACTGGAAGGCCAATGCGGTCGGCCTCCTCGAATACGCGCAGGAGGAAAGTCTCGGACATCATCCGATGATGCCTGATCCGCCGGAGAAGACGGGCGGCACGCACGGGCTGGGCACGATCGGAATCCTCGCGGGAAGCTGGGTGGCGATGGACGAGCAGCCGGTGAAGGGCGGGCGCATCGGGCCGTACTACGGCTGGCTGGGCGGTGCGCCGTACGCGAAGGTCGTCCCGGTACGCGTGGCCCCGTGGGTCGTGTCATTTGGCACTGGCGAACTGGCGTATGCCATTGACTACGCGAGCCGCGTGCGCGGCTGCGATGTGATCACCATGAGCCACGGCGGCGCGCCGACGCAGGCGTGGGTGGATGCCGTGAATGCGGCCTATGATCGCGGCACTGCGATGTTCGCCGCGGAGAGCGATTTTTTCTCGCTCGCGTTCAATCCGATCAAGCCGCGCGGCTTCATCCTCCCGGCGAGTCCCGCGTATCCCGCGGGGTTCCGCCGCGTGGTCGGCGTGACCGGCGTGACTGCCGATGGGCACAGCTATGCGCGCAATTCGCTCGGGCGGCTGTTCGCGCATCTGCGCGAGTTTCAGAACTGGGCCTTCCGCGGCAGCTACGGCGCCGATGGCACGAACACCTCGCTCTTTCGCCCCGAGGACGATGCAGATCCGAGCGAGATCCGCTGGCTCGGCAAACTGCGACCGCATCCCATCGCGGCGTACGCGCCGAATGT
>JANXZI010000344.1 GCA_025355595.1 Spartobacteria bacterium | reverse complement strand
AGCGCGCTCGCGGAAAAACTCTCCGCCCTCGACGCGGAACGCTACCTGAATGAACGGGCCGAGCGTGGCAAGAATGTGGACATAGATGCCATCCTTGCGAAAGTTCCGGCCGTGGAACCCGAGCCGCATGATCGCATTCCTGAATGAACGCACTCACAGTCGAACTTCCGGATTGGCTGCACAGCGGGATCAAAACGCTCGCGGAACAGGAAGGCTGCACGGTGAATCAGTTTCTCGCAAGTGCCGCTGCGGAGAAAATGGCGGCGATGAAATCGCTGGACTACCTGCGGCGCGAAGCCACGCAGTGCAGGCGCGAGGACTTCGAGCAATTCCTCGCGGCAGTGCCGCATCGGAAGCCGGAGGAAACGGATCGGCTGCCGGAATGATCGCCTCCCTCCGCGCAACGCCATGACAACCATCGAAGCCCAAGTGCCCGACTACCTCGCCCGCGAAGCGGCGGCGAAGGAAAATGTCTCCGTGGATCAAATCGTGGCGCTCGCGCTGGCGTCGCAGGTTTCTGCATGGGGCGTGCGCGACGAGATGACCACGCGTGCAGCGCGCGGCAAGCTCGTGGACTTCGACCTCATCATATCCAAGGTTCCCGAAGTTCCGCCGCAACCCGGAGACGAACTTCCTCCCGGCTACGTATCACCGATTTCCGAAATGCGCGGCTTCCTGCGCGGGATGGACACCACGATCGAACGCGAGCCTGACCGCATGTCAGCACCGCGAATGTCATGGATTCAACTGTGAGCATGACGAACATCGTGGATTTTTCCGCCTGCCGAAAGCGGCGTGCTGAGGGCCAAAGGCCCGGCGACAAGCCAGCCCAGGGCAACGCCCTGGGTCATCGCCGTCAAGACGAACAAAGCCCCATCGGGGCGGCACCATCGCCGTCGTTGTCCCGCCCCGATGGGGCTTTTGTTTTTCTTGAACGCAAACCCAGGGCGTTGCCCTGGGCTGGCATGTCTTGCGCCGTTGGCGCAGGGGAACGCGGCGGCTTTCGTGCGGATATTTGAATTCTTGTCCGACGTTTTTCCGAACTCTAAAGCAAATTTCCACAATGAACTTCTCCTCTACAACTCGCGCGCGCCTTGGCCACTATGTCTATGCGCTCGTGGATCCAACCTCGAAGACGATCTTCTATGTCGGCAAGGCGAGCGGCAACAACCGCGCCTTCAATCACCTTGCCGCAAAACACGACGAACGGAAGAAGCAGCAGCGAATTCGCAAAATCCGTGCTGTCGGCTGCGAGCCATCCGTCGAAATTCTTCGCTACGCCCTCACCTCAGCGGCAGCGGCACATGAGGTTGAAGCGGCCATAATTGATTCGCTCGGCGTTGAAAACCTCACAAATGAAGTTCGCGGACACGGTGTTGTTCGCGGTCGTCTCACAGCAAAAGAGGCGGAGCGTTTGCATGGCTCAAAGCCAGTGGAGATCAACACGATCCGCGAGCCAGCCATTCTCTTTTTCCTCAAGCAAACCTACTCTCCTACGCTGAGCGAACAGGAGCTTTACGACTGCACTCGTCAGTTCTGGGGCGTGGGGGCGGAATCCCGCGTCCCCACGACCTCCGGTTTGCCTTACAAGGTCGCACTCGCAGTCGCAGACAGCGTCGTCGTCCGTGCCTATTCGATTGCTGCTTGGTTCCAAGCGGGAACCACGCTGTCCACCAGGACGTGTAAACGCGGGTGCAAAACGTGGGAGTTCGTGGGAAACCTTCTGCCGAAGCATCAATTGGTGGGTCGCCGGTTAACCGATGGCGGCAAGCCTCTGCCAGCCAACCAAGTTGGGTTTGGTTACATCCCCAAAAAGTCCGCCGTATAAGAGCGGTGATGAATTTCAAAATGACCTCCCTCTCTCACCAATCTGTTCGTTTCACACTCGCCCTCGCCCTCCTTACCGCCCTCGCCCTTTCGCAATCCCTCGCCGCCGACTGGCCGATGCACCGGGGTGGGCCGCTCTTGCAGGGGCGGGCGGATGAGGCGGCTCCGGCGCAGGTCGCGCTGCGGTGGACTTTCAAGGCGGGCGCTGCGGTGAAGGGCGGCGCGGCCATCGTGGGTGAGCGCGTTTTTTTCGGCGACGACAACGGGACCGTCCACTGCGTGGGGCTCGCGGATGGGAAGGAGGCTTGGAAGTTCAAAATCGAGGGCAGCATCGAGGCGACGCCGCTGCTGCTCGACGGCATGTGCTACATCGGCGTGTCGGACGGTTTCCTCTACGCGCTCGATGCGGTGACGGGCGCGTTGAAATGGAAACACGAGACGGGAGACAAAATCACGGGCAGCGCGAATTGGACAAAGGCGCCGGACTCGGACGAAAAGCGCGTGATTGTGGGCAGCCAGGACTTTTCACTCTACGCGCTGGAGGCGAAGACCGGGAAACCCGTGTGGAAGCTGGAGACGGATAATTTCATTGTCGGCACGCCAGCGATCACCGGCAGGGGTGAGACGGTCTTCGGCGGGTGCGACGCAATCCTGCACGTCGTCTCCGTGAAGGACGGCAAGCAGGTGCGCCAGATGGAGGTGGATGCCTACGTGCAGGGCAGCGTGGCGGCGGAGGGCGCGATGGTGTACTTTGGCAACCACAGCAACCAAGTCTATGCGTTCGACACGACGACGGGGGCGTGCGTGTGGAAATATCGCGGGCGCAATTTCCCCTACACGGCGTCGCCGGCGGTGGACGACGAGGTGGTGATCATCGGGGGGCACGACAAGCGGCTGCACTGCATTGACCGCAAGACGGGCGACGCGCGGTGGACTTTCTCCACACGCGGACATCTGGAAAGTTCGCCGGTGCTGTGCAAGGACGGGGGAATCATTTTTGGCAGCGAAGATGGCAGTCTCTACTGCGTGAATAAGGCCGACGGAAAGGAACGCTGGAGCTACGAGATCGGGTCGCCGATCGTCGCGAGCGCGGCGGTCGCGAACGGGGCCATCGTGATCGGGGCGGAGGATGGGAACGTGTATTGTTTCGGCGCGAAGTAGGACGCTCTCAAGAAATCGCGGCTACTGTGGGAGGCGGACTTGCGGTTACGTGGTGGTTGCACCGGGCTCGCCGAGATTCATCCCCGCAAAACTTCAGAGCCGCGGGGATGGGGTGTCCTCGCGGCTCTTCTTTTGGATCCGGCTCACTGGCCGGGTCCGGGGATTTGTGGGGTGCCGATCAGTGGCGGAAGATGGACTTCAGCACGCCGACGAAGGGCGGCTCGAAATGCGTCGGCGCGCGATGGCACTCGGGCACGACGATCGGCGCGCGACGGCAGTTGTCCTCGGCGGAAACCAGGTAGCGCCGCCCGTTGCTGAAGATGACCGGGTTGCCGTAGCGGTCATAGAGAACTTCGGGCGCTTCGTACCGCGAAGCTTCCATGCGGTGGCGGTAGGCCCAGTATTCGGCGTCGGAGCGTTCGTGGGCCACGGCGGTCGCGCCGGTTGCGGTGAGGAGGAGTGCGAGGGTTGTGGCTGCGAGCAGTGTTTTCATGGCTGCTGACTTCGACGCGACGCCCGAGCGGCTATTCAAACGGCGCGAGCGAAATTCACGCTGGAGGGTCATTTTTTTCCGGCTATGCTCCGGGACTTCTCACAATGAAATCCTCCAATTTCTCCCCTGGAAAATCAGCCGCTGCGAAACGCCTCATCCTGCTCCCCGTGATTGCTCTCGCAGCATCGCTCGCAGGGCACGCGCAGGAAATCACCAAGGAGCAGACGGAATTTTTCGAGACGAAAATCCGGCCCGTGCTCGCGGACACCTGCTACCGCTGTCACAGCGCCGACGCGGGGAAAAGCAAGGGCGGGCTCACGCTCGATTCCCGCGACGCGATGCTGAAGGGCGGCGACACGGGCCCCGCTGCCGTGCCGGGCGACCCTGCAAAATCGCTGCTCATCAAGGCCATCTCGTATTCCGATCCCGACCTGCAGATGCCGCCTTCGAGCACCGGCGGGAAGCTGAGCGCTGTGCAGATTGCCGACCTCACCACATGGGTGAAGATGGGCGCACCGATGCCTGCGAACGCCACCGCGGTGAAGACGAAGCTCAGCGGCATGACGGACAAGGCGCGCGGCCACTGGTCGTATCAGCCGGTGAAAATCCCGAAGGTGCCCATCAACAAAAACCAGCAGTGGTGCCGCACGCCGGTGGACTGCTTCATCCTGCAAAAGGTGGAGGCTGCGAAGATGTTCCCGTCGCCGGATGCGGATCGCGAGACGCTGCTGCGCCGCGCGTATTACGATCTCGTCGGCCTGCCGCCATCGCCGCAGGAGATTGAGGCATTTGTGAACGACCGCTCGCCGGACGCGTGGACGCGCGTGGTGGATCGCCTGCTCGCATCGCCGCACTACGGCGAGCGCTGGGGCCGGCACTGGCTCGACACCGCGCGCTACAGCGACACCGCGGGCGAAAATGCGAACGGCCAGGACTACCGCTTCGCCTACGCGTGGACGTATCGCGACTGGGTCATCAACGCGATGAACGCGGACATGCCGTACGACAAATTCGTGACGTATCAGCTCGCAGCGGATTTGCTGCCGAAGGAGCAGCTCGGCAACAACGG
>JANXZI010000035.1 GCA_025355595.1 Spartobacteria bacterium | reverse complement strand
CCGACCTCGACCGCGCCCTCGCGAGCGTCGCCGATTTCAAACGCAAGCTCGTGAAGCCCGACCCGTGGGACGAAGCCGAGTTCCGCCGCCGCGACGCCGAAGTGATGGCCCTGCGCATCGCGACGCTCGGCGCAGAGCGCGCCGCGCAGCGCAGCGCGGAGGACGGGAAGCGCTCGCCGGTGGAGACCTACTGAGCATTACCGGCAAACAGATTAGCGTTAATGCACTCTGCCATCAGTTTGGGAAGATGCTTCACTATCACGTATCGCATTGCAAATCGGAACATAGTAGTCTTCCCCGCCATTTGTCCCCCTTGCCGATAAATGCCATGTGTTGACAACGAGCGTGCGGTTCCCTCCGTAACTCAACCAATAGGATTCTGCTTGGTCATACCTGTGAATCAAAGTCCATTTGCCGAGGGATTCAGATTCGGCGGGTAGCTTGTCAGCATTCATCGTAACGATGATGTCGGGCTCCAAAATAAGGATTTCCTCCTGAATATAGTTACGACCGCTTGTCGAAAGCAAATACGCTGCATTGATAACAGGCCAGTCCGCTTTCGGGCTGCCAGTCTCATTGCTCAGCTTTGAGATGTTAAGAAATGCGAAACTGAGTCCGTCTGGCGTACCAATCATATCGCCGATCTCGCTGGCTGAGGGAATTGTCTCCCAAGACGGCATGCCGTTCATCACACCGTAAACGATGCGGAGCATCCGCGAGTGAAATTTGTCATTGTTGATGTGCTTTGTGTCGCCGAGATGTTTGCCGTGATGATATACCTCAAAGAGCACAGCCATGTTATTTTGGTTTGAGATATCCACCGCCTCCCAACCAATAAAGAGAATCCTCCTCTTCTGGCTGAAATAATGGGGATAAAATCCGTCGAATACCATTTCCTCGGGCTTGTGTTTGACCAATGAGGAAGCGTTGGAGGCGAAGTGTCTATGCCAGTCGCGAAACAAGCTTTCCAGTAAGGCCAGTTTCGGCTTTTCGTTGTCCGGGTATGAGATGCTTGGTAAAAGCTGCATGGGTTTTGTTATGGTTTATTTCAACGTCTTAGTGCGGATGACATACCGCGCTGCCAACTATCAAAAAGACGCGGTTAAAACGAGACTTGTTACTTTAACCCACGCAGGATTTCCCCGATGAGCGCGGGGCCGCGGTAGATGTAGCCTGTGTAGAGCTGGATGAGCGCGGCGCCGGCGTCGAATTTCTCCTTCGCGTCGTCGGCGCTGAAGATGCCGCCGACTCCGATGACGGGCACTTTCGTCCGCGCTGTGATGTGGCGGATCACTTCGGTCGAGCGGGCGCGGACGGGCACGCCGCTGAGTCCGCCGGTCTGCCGGCGATGCTCGGGGACGGTGCTGTGATCGATGGTGGTGTTCGTCGCGATGATGCCCGCGAGGCGGTGCGATTCGACGAGCGCAAGGACGTCGTCAATCGCCGCCCACGTGAGGTCGGGTGCGATTTTCACGAGCATCGGTTTGCGCGTCGTGTTCGCGGATTGCACGGCGGCGAAGAGCGCGTCGAGCGCGGGGCGATCCTGGAGGCTGCGGAGGCCGGGCGTGTTCGGCGATGAGACATTCAGTACGAAGTAGTCGCCGAGATCGCGCAGGCGTGAAAACGAATGCAGGTAGTCGGCGGCGGCTTCCTCGATCGGCGTGACTTTCGATTTGCCAAGATTGATGCCGACGGGAAACCGCGGCCAGCGAGCCGTCGCTTTCAATATTTTCAGCCGTGCGGCGACCGCATCCGCACCGTCGTTGTTGAAGCCCATGCGGTTGATCACGCCGCTCGTTTCCGGCACGCGGAAAAGGCGCGGCTTCGGATTCCCCGGCTGCGCCTTCGCGGTGATCGTGCCGATTTCGGCGAAGCCAAAACCAAGACCTTCCCAAGCGGGAAGCACGAGCGCATTTTTGTCGAAGCCTGCGGCAAGGCCGACAGGATTCGGAAATTTCAGCCCGAAGACTTCGCGCTCCAACGTAGCCGCCGAAGGACGGAGGCGGGCACTCCTTTCCCGCGCCCACGACTGTATGATCGGCCCAAGCCCGTGCAGAAACGCCATCGCGAGGTGGTGGACCCGTTCGGGATCGAGGCGGAAAAGAATCGGCCGGACCAGTCGCCGGTAGAGCACATCGAGCACGCGCGTAGCCAAGACGAAACGCGGCGCGCGTGCAATCACGCGTGGGTAGTGTCCTACTTTGAAGTTTGATGTTGAGCGTTGAGCGTTGAGCCCCGCGCAGCGGCCTTTCGGTTCCTGAACCCGCGTCCTGCATCGCACCGCGCCTTCGGCGGGATCAACGTCCAACGTTCAACGCTCAACTTCAAACTCGGCCACGGAGGACACTACGCGTGCCACTTGTGCCGCTGAAGATGCACTGCTAAAGACTGCGGATGCGAAGAGTCGGAGAATTGCAGGGTGAGCAGGACGCGCGATCGTTTCACGACGCGCTCGTGTCGCGTGGGATCGAGAGCACCGCCGAGCAGGAGGACGGAGGCGCGTTTTCGATCTGGGTGCATGACGACGATCAGATCGCCGAGGCCGCGAGGCTGTTCGCGCTTTTCCGAGTATCGCCGGATGCGCCGGAATTCCGCGAGGCTTCCGCAAAGGCGAAGGTAATCCGCACGGAGCTGGCGAAGACGGGGCGAAAGCTCCGTTCGACGGTCGTGGACGAGGCGCGCGTCGGCTACGAGCGGAGTTTCAATGCCTTTGCCTGGCTGCCTGTCCTTCTCGCGCTGCTGTGCATCGCGGTGACGCTCTGGGCCGGCGAACTTGGGATGTTGCCTTCCGCGATGTCGCATCCATCTGGTGCGGACAGCCGGGATGGGGAAACGGAAAGTGCGCGAACTTTCGAACGCCGGAACAAGATCGCGATGACTCAATGGCGGGCGCCCAAGGAGCCCGCGGAGGTGATGGCGCTTCTGGCCGAGCTTCAGCGCAGCGGCGGGGAATTCACCCCGGCGATTCGCCGCCATTACTACGATGTCTCGCTGCCGGAAGTGCGCCACGGCGAAGTGTGGAGGCTGTTCGCGGCGATTTTCCTCCACTACGGGATCATGCACCTCGTCTTCAATCTCATGTGGCTGCGCGACCTCGGCGGCTTCATTCAACATCGTTTCGGCGCGCTCCATCTCGCGGTCCTCGTCCTCGTGTCGGCGGCGGTGAGCAACTACGCGCAACTGCTGTGGAGCGGGCCGGGCGGCGGCGGATTCTCCGGCGTGAACTACGCACTCTTCGGCTACCTGTGGATGCGCGGGAAGTCCGACCGCTTCATGGCGTGGGAACTCCATCCGCACATCGTGCAGACGATGCTCGTCTGGTTTTTCCTGTGCTTCACCCCGCTCATCCCGAACGTCGCAAACGCCGCACACGCCGCGGGCCTCATCCTTGGAATGACGGTGGGATTTCTGGCCGGCAAGGTCTCAATGCGGCGGCGGAACCGTTGACACGCTGGGCGCGGCATTTACGCTCCCCGCCCCATGTCCGCCGCCGCTGATTTGAAACGCACGCCACTCCACGCCGAGCACGTCCGGCTCGGGGGAAAAATGATCGGCTTCGGCGGATGGGACATGCCGGTGCAATACACGGGGATCATGGACGAGCACCACGCGGTGCGAAAGGCGCTCGGCGTCTTCGATATTTCGCACATGGGGCAGTTCTTCGCAAAGGGCACGGACGCGGCGGCGTGGCTGAACGTGATGCTCGCGAACAACGTAAAAAAGCTCGCCGTCAGCCACGGGCAATACACGCTGATGCTGAACGAGC
>JANXZI010000318.1 GCA_025355595.1 Spartobacteria bacterium | reverse complement strand
GGATCGTTTCACCGGACGTGCGCTCATTCAGGATGTGCCCGACGCCCTCGCGCAGTTTTTTCACCGCGTCCTCACCGCGGAACACGAGCATGAGCACCCGGCGCTTCGTGCCGGATTCCTTTTCGGAAAAATGCTTCCGTACGTATTTCTGGATCGCCTCCTGCGCCGCGCGATGCGTCGGTTCGCTGTCGGTCACCAACCCGGCCGCATATTTTTCCACCAGCTCCGCGCCCGGTGAAAACATGCGCGCAGCCACAAGCTCGAGACCGGTGCGGGAGAGAAGACGCGAGACGATGCCACCGGTCCTCGACTTGCGAATCGAGTAAGGCGTGAGAAGGACGTAGGAAAGTTCGACAGCCATGATGACTAAAAAGCCCACGTTGCCCGCTGAAATCGCTCAGCATTCAACGTAGGCTGCGTGGTTGGTAATTTGGTTCAGCTTGCGGGGCGGCGAAGCTAGAGGGCCGAATCTGAGCGTCAACGAAATTTTTGCCGTCAGTCTGCGCGAACGCCTTCCGGGTCGCATAAATTTGCTCCGAACGAATTGAACGCGCATCCAATTGTCCGCGAAAACCGCATGGAAGATAATGCCGTTATGCACGCGCTCAATTTCAATGCTGGCTCGCTCCCTCGATGTGGAGCACTGTCTGCGAACCCAAAATGCACGGGTCTGGCATTTGGCCTTGGCACTACGGATTTGATGGCTCCTTTCGAAGATTCCGATACACTCCATAAAACACTGCTCCGACGTATTTCGGAGCAGGATCAGACGGCTATGGCCGAATTCTACGACCAGGTCGCAGGGATACTGTATTCCGTCGCAATCCGGATCGTCGGAGACGCGGATGATGCACAGGAGATCGTCCAGGAAGTGTTCGTCCAGATTTGGAGCAAGGCCGGCAATTTTGATCCCACGCGCGGCACGGCGATTCATTGGGCTTTGGGAATCACGCGAAACCGCAGCATTGACCGGTTGCGTTCGCGTCAGCGCCACAGCCGGCTTGTCGAAAAAATGACCGCTGAGACTGACGTTTCCGGCGTGGTTCCCGGCGGGCCGGGCTCGCATCATTTGAGCGGCGCCGAGCTGGAATCGGTTCGAGGCGCTGTTGCGAGCCTGCCTCAGGAACAGGGTGCGGCGATCGAGATGGCCTTCTTCAGCGGGCTGTCCCATGTCGAGATCTCGGAATCGCTGGGCGAGGCTCTCGGCACCGTGAAGGCCCGCATCCGCCGTGGGATGATGAAACTTCGCGAACAATTGAAACGATACCTATGATCACCGAACACCGTCAGGAACTCGCGAGCCTCTACGCCCTCGGCGCACTGGATGCGCCCGAGGCCCACGCATTCGTGGAGGAAATGCGCGCCGACGCGGAACTGCGCGACCTCGTGATCGAGCTGGAGCGCACTTCCGATCTCGTAGCGCTGGCATCCTCCTGGGTTGAACCGCCGGTGGCACTTCGCGGGAAAGTGGTCGCGCGGGTCGCTGCCCTGCAATTGCCGGAAAAGCCGCCCGTCCCAGCGATGCCAGTTGCACTCGCTGCGCTCGCCGGGCTGCGATTCGAGCAGGCGGCGGAATCGCGGGGCTGGAAGCCGCTTCCGATCCCCGGTGCGGCGATCAAATTGCTGTCGTTCGAAAAGGAGCATGGCTACGCGGTGCTGCTCGGCAAACTTGATCCCGGCACGCGCTACCCGGCGCACGTCAATGCGGGGCCGGAAGATTTCTTCATCCTCACCGGGGACCTGGTGATCGGTGAAAAAAAACTGGTCGCCGGTGATTTCCACCACGCCGACGCAGGATCACAGCACGAGGAAAATCATTCGGTGGATGGATGCACGCTCCTCGCAGTTCTGACGAAGGACGATCCACTCGTCGCATTTGCGATGGCCTGATCCGCGCGCGGACGAGGCGAGCGGTGCTCTTACGATGCAGGGCGCGAATCGAAATCGTTCCTCACCGTTTCGCTCACCGCCTCGGACTTGTAGAATTTGTCGTAAAATTCCGCATCCACATGGCAAGCTTGGAAGCCGAGCACGGTGCGGTACGGCGGCATGTGGACGGGAAATCGCCCGTAGCGCTTCCACAAATATTCGCAATGCGCGATAACCGCCGCGATGGTCGCTTCACTCGGCGGCTCAACCTTTCCTGTGGTTTTCCGGTGATCCGTCCACGCATTGCCTCTGCCTTCCTCGCGAAAAATTCCGGACGTGCCGAATTTGATTTCCACCACGGCGCGCACCGCATCGGCCATTGAGGGAAAATACGGCGGACAAAACGGCTTCAGCAAAATCTCCCCGTCCCGCTCCAACCCGATCGGATACGGAATCGCCGGATTTTGCCTCAGCAATTTCATCATCAGCGACGGCAGCCAGCCGGCGCCGACGTAGCGGTTCGCCGGCATCGTCTGCATCCGAAATCCGAGCGCCTGACACCACGCAAATTCGTGGTTGGCGAAATTCGGAAAACCGCCGAGTCCCAGCGCCTCCGCCATCAGCCCGAGATTTTGCAGCATCATGCCCTGCTCGGCCGTCACAAATTCCGTCACGAACTGTTCCACCTGCCGCACCGTCGCCACCCGGCCTCTGGCGGGATCACATTCGAGATGCCCTCCGCGTTTTCGGGAAAACTTTGCCAGCCCTGCCGGCAGAAAATGATTCCGCTCGTCGAGGATGAACGCGCCGGTGTGCTCGTTCAAAATCTCCAGCAGCCCGTTCACATACATGAACGTGAGATCGTTGACCGGCAGAAAATAGCTCGTCCCCGGCGCGTGCGCGGACCAGCGGTTTGCGCTGATATTGAATAGCGGCTCGGACGGTGTCTGCGTGCGGCCATCTTTGATCTTCACCCGGCAACGGCGGTAGAGGTCGCGGAACTCGCCGCGCTTTCCGAGTGCGATCAGGTTCGCGATTTCGCCCGACGGCAATTCGCGCGGCCTGCGGATCAGCCAAGTGGCCTCGTCATTCGTCACCACCAGCGCCACGGTCTGCAGCCCGTCGCCGCTCGCGATGGTGCGCCCGACCAGTCCCGCCATGATGCTTCCGCCGCCATCCTGCGCATAAGACAAGTCGGCTAGCGCGTGCCCTGTGATCCCGCACGCTGCAAAAACGAGAGCGGCTTCCTCTTCCTCCGTGAGAGGCCGCGGGGGGTGCCGGCTCTCGAAGGCCAGCGGCCCGTCGGGCATTTTCATTCCCACGCCGAAGCGCCTGGAGCGTCGGTCGCGCAATGCACTCAGCAGCGGAAAATCATCGGGAGATGGCATGTGGAATTGACGCACCACTATCTGCTGAATGGCGCACCGGGAATGCAATGATGTTCTCGGGCGGGGCTCCTGCATCAAAATCATCTGCCACCCGGAGGAGTGGAAAATCTGGAGATGCCGGAAGACGCCTGCGGCGGGCTCAACATTTAACATCGAACGCCAAACTCTTAACGCCGAACGAAACGTAATCCGACGTGCCACCCGACGTCGCGTTTCCCTTTAAAAGTTCGGTGTTAGATGTTCGATGTTAGACGTTGATCGGCACCTTCACCACCAGTGCCCTTCGCAGAAGATTTATTGATGCGTGAACCCTGGTTCTCCCGCCTCTGCCTCCCCCATTTTTTCAGCGCCGCCACTGGCCGCTGGGGATCCCGCCCGATGCCACGGTTCCCGGAAAGAAATTCCAGATCTTTTGCGTCCAACCTCGGCCACACGCCGAATGAACGATGCAACAAACTATCCAAAACCAACCGCCAACCATGACAACACCCACGCAGATCCCAAATAAACCCAGCCAGTTCGCTGCGCTGAAGCAGGCCGTCAAGTTCGCCGCGACCGCAGTGTGCGCCGCCTCCATTTGGCTCGCTCCCACGCCGAGCGCGAAGGCTTCCAGCCACAGCGATGCGCCGCTCATCAAACTCGATCCGCAGGCAAACCTCACCGACGTGTATGCCTTCGTGCGCACGCGGCCCTCGGGCGAGCGCGTGCTCGTGGTCGAGGTCAATGTGCATCCTTTCATGGAACCGGGCGATGGCCTCATGTTCGACGCGTTTTCGCCGGACGCACTTTATAGCATCCACATCGCAAACCCTGTCACGGGCGCGGAACTTCAGCGTTATGACTTTCAATTCTCCGCCGTGGATGCGGTGAAAGGCAGCTATAAGAACACCAATACCATCCTGCGGTATGGGCGCGGTGCCGATGCGGGGGGGAATCCGGATGTCGGCTCCATCCAGACAGTCGGGGACACCCATCAGAATTTCGTCCAAAGCTACAGCATCACGCGCACGACGGGCGCGGGCGGCCCGCGCACCGCGCTGAACACCACGCCGCTGCTCGTGGCCCCGCCGAATGTCGGCATGAGAACGACGCCCCGGTATAATGATGCGAACGGGCGTGCCATCTCCGGCGCGGTCAGTCGCGCAACATTGGATCCCTACACCGCGCAGACGACGGTGGATGTTACCTCCGGCGGTGCCGTCTATACGGTGTTCGCCGGCCCGCGCGACGACAGTTTCTTTGCCGACATCCCCGGGATCTCCGATCTTCTGGACGGCAGGATCCTCGGCAACAGCTTCGGCCAGGCCGGCGGCGGCGTGGATGGGTTCAAGGGTTTTAATGTCATGCACTATGCCATCGTCATCCCTCTGACTTCCCTGCCGAGCGTCGCCTATACCGGCGCGCTTCAGCCGGCGAGTACGGGAGTCGGCGTCTATGCCTCGGTCAGCCGCCCCCGTATCACCCTGCGTGGCACGAACGGACCCGACACGCCGTCCGGCCCCTACATCCAAGTCAATCGCCAGGGCAACCCGCTCTTCAACGAAGCTCTGGTGGCGCTCGTGGACAAGGACAACTATAACCGCACTTCACCGGTGAATGACGCCGCGAATTTTGCCAAGTATGCGCTCAACCCGGAACTGGCGGTGCTGATCAATGCGGTCTTCGGCACAAACTTCCAGACGACCAATCGCACGGACTTGCGGGCAATCTTCATCCCGGATGTCATCCGCGTGAACACCACCACCGGCAAGGTTCCGACCCCAGGAGAAGCGGGTTTCAACCGCCTGAGCTTCATCGGCGGCGATACTGTGGCGAATGGAAACAACCAGCAGATTCCGTCCGGCTGGCCGAACGGACGCCGCTTTGGTGATGACGTCATTGACATCGCGCTCACGGCCATCGCCAGCGGCCCGAGTTTCCAGACTATCACCATCGTGGGTGATAATGTGCCCGCCAATGACACGACGTATAACGTCACCTTCCCGTACGCGGCGACGCCGAATGCCGGCACGCGCAACAGCAAGGATTCGGGAGTCAACGTCGGTTTCTAAACCGGACCATCGGTAATTCCGCGCCGGCGCATCTTCAGAAAAATATGCGCCGGCGCTTTTTCCGGGAACCATCGTGAGCCCATCACCGCATCCAGATTCGCGGCAGCCTTCATCCCGTGTGCTGTCGCGCGTTGCCCTCATCATCGCAGCCGTCGTGGTGGCGTTCGTCGGCGCGAGGCTGGCGCGCAAGCCATCGGCCCCTTCGCCGGAGGGTGCCGCGATTGCCTCCGCTCCCGCAGTGCAGACCTCGGAACAAATTCTCGCGCAGATCCCAAGACACGAGGTAAAGTCAGCGACGGGGCAGGCATTGGCCTCGGCGATGGCCAAGGTGCGGGAGAAGGACGCGGTCGCTGCGAGATGGGTGGCGCTCGGCGACGTTCTCGCGCAACTTCTGCGCGATACTGCGGACGAGAAATATTATGATCACGCGGAGGCTGCCTACCAATATGCCCTTCGCCTCGAGCCAAAGAATGTGGATGCGATGACGGGAATGGCGTGGGTGACCGGGGGACGCCACAATTTTGACAAAAGCCGCGAGTGGGCCAACCGCTCGCTCGCTCTCGATGCGACGAACGCCGCGGCTTACGGAATCCTCGGCGATGCCGACGTGGAACTCGGCGACTACGAGGCCGCCTACACTCACTATCAGAAGATGATGGACCTCAAGCCGGACCTGTCGTCGTGGAGCCGGGGCGCGCATTTGCTCTGGCTCACCGGGGACACGAAGAAGGCTGCGTGGCTCCTCGAAAAAGCGATCAAGGCTGGTGCTCCGTTCGCCGAAAATACCGCGTGGTGCCGCGCGAAATTGGCGATGATACTTTTCAGCCAGGGCGCCTTGCTTCCCGCCGAGCAAGCCTTGGAACCTTCGCTGAAAGCCGGCTCGAAAAACGCGCATGTGCTCCTGGCCGCAGCGAAGATCGCCGCAGCGCGGGTAGATATCGCCGCCTCTGAAAAACACTGCCGTGCGATTCTGGAAGCCGGGCCGAATCACTTTGCGCTGGTGGAATTGGGCGACCTCCTCGCCACGACAGATCGGAAAGCCGAGGCGGAAAAATGCTACGAGCAAGCCGAGGAACTCGACCGGGCGCAGACGGCCCGCGCCGGACATTCGCACATGGCGATGGCGAAATTTTACGCGGACCATGATCGCAAACTCATCGAGGCGCTCCGGATGGCGGAGGCGCGCAAGCTGACGCGCAACGTCAACGAGGCGGATACTCTCGCGTGGGTGTATTTCAAGAACGGCGACCAGCCCCGTGCGATTGAGGCGATCAAACGCGCCCTCAGCCAGAAGACGCAGGATGCCGAGATTCATTTCCACGCGGGCATGATCGCCGCGAAATTTGGCGACCGCGTTTCGGCGCAAAATCACCTCCAGACCGCGCTGAGCATCAATCCGCACTTCAGCCTGCTGCTGGCACCGGTTGCCGTGGCGACGCTGCAGGAATTGGGAAGCCGCCAACCCGCGGCCGCCGTTCCGAAAACCGCGCCCATCGTGGCCCAATGAACAAAGCCCGGCGAGCCCTCGGCAATTTCTGTGCGCTGCTTTTCGTGGTGCTCATGCTCTCGCGGGCGTCGGCGCACGAGGAGCCCACGAGCTTCCTCGAGCTCCGGCTCACCGGCGAGGGGATGCGCGCGATCCTCACGGCCTCGGCCACGGACCTTGCGCACGATCTGCCCGCCGTCGAGCCCGATACTTTGCTCACTCCCGCAGGCGCCACTGCGCAGGGCGCTGCGCTCACCGGCATTCTCGGCACGCGCCTCGTCATCACCGCGGATGGGCTTCCCATCGCCGCCACGCTCAGCGCCATCACCCCGGTGGCGGAGAAACGCGACGTGCGTCTGGAATTCGACTACGCATGGTCGTCGCTGCCGACGACCATCGCCGTGCGATGCCGCCTGTTTCCGTATGATCCGCGGCATCGGACGTTCCTCGGCATTTTTGAAAACGGAAACCTCGATCGGCAGGAAATCTTTTCGGGAGACGCGCCTCCGGTTGCATTCGGCGTCGGCTCCACCCAGTCCGTGGGAGCGGTCGTCCGGCAGTTTCTCGCCGCCGGAATCCACCACATTTTCATCGGGCCGGATCACATCCTGTTCATCGTCGGACTGCTGCTGCTGGGCGGGAAGTTCGTGCAGCTTTTGAAAATCATCACGGCCTTCACCATCGCGCACAGCATCACGCTCGGGCTCGCGACTTTTCGGATTCTTTCGCCGCCCGCCTCGCTCATCGAGCCGACGATCGCGCTGAGCATCGTCTTCGTGGGCGTCCACGCATTCTTTGGAAAGCGGCGGCACGATCCGCGGATGCTCTTCGCCTTCGCGTTCGGTCTCATTCACGGATTTGGCTTTGCAAATGTGCTGCAGGAAATGGTGCTGCCCAGGGCCGCGCTCGGATGGTCGCTCTTTGCGTTCAATGGCGGTGTCGAGATCGGCCAGGCCTGCATCGTTGTGCTCGTGGCTCCGCTGCTCGCGCTCGTGCATCGCCGCAGCGAACTCGTGGCTGCGCGCGTGGTCGCGACGGGCGCGCTCGCGGTCACCGTCGCCGGAGCCTTTTGGTTTTTCCAACGCATCATGCCGTGACCCCCGTCCGAAAAAACGCCAGCGACGTTCACCTCATTTTCAATTCGCAGTAGCCACCCAACACCCAGCCCAACCCACTAAAACACATCATGAAAACTACCCGCCAACGACCTTTTCACCGCAACCCCGCGCTCGCACTCGCCTGCATCGGATCGATCCTCACCTGCGCCGCGTATGCGCAGGTGGATCTGAACGCCAACATCAATCTCAACGCCGGCATCTACACCTACGCCTATGGCGTGCTGAACAAGGGGCCGGCATTCGATCTCGCCATCGTCAATTTGAATGTCGCGACCACGAGCAACCTGATGAACCTCAGCGCACCGACTGGGTTCGGCATCAACTACGATCCCGGCGTCGGGATTGTTTCATTTTATGAAGATGCCAATCCCGGGACACCGCAGACCTTCGCGCCGGGCAGCACGACTGCGCCCTTCACTTTCACGAGCACGCTCGCACCGGTGGCCATCGGCATTGATGCGCTCGACGCGGGCGGCAACATGTTCACGGGCTTCACGCTCTCCGCCGCTCCCGACTCCTCCGCGGTGAGCAATGCGCTGGTCTCCGGCATCCTCAGCGGAAATTTCACGCTGACCAAAAACACGGCGGGTGACCTGACGCTGACCGGTGCGAATACCTACACCGGCGGGACGGTGCTCAACGCGGGGACGCTGAACGTCGGCCACAGCAGCGCGCTCGGCACCGGCAATCTCACCGTGAACGGCGGCACGCTGCGGACGGTGGGCGGCCCGCTCATCGTGAATATCGGCCCCGGCAACATCCTGTTCACCGGCGGCACCTACGTCGCGAACGTCGGCGGAACGATTCCGGGTGTGACGCACGATCAGCTTCGCACCACGGGAATGGCGAACATCAATGGCGGCACGCTCGCGCTCGTGCAGCAGAACAACTTTTTCCTGACGCCGGGTCTGCGAGTCGTACTGGTCTCCGCCACCGCCGGAGTCGCGGGCGGCAGCGCGGATGGCACGCCTGTCCCTGGATCGCAAGTCACGGGGCTTTCCGCATTCAGCAACACGCCGCTCCTCGTCCCGGTCGTGAAACTATTTCCGGACAGTGTCGTGCTCGAGGCCATGCAGGGTTCCTTCGCAAATCTTACTGGGCTGACTCCCAACCAGACCGCGGTCGGCGGAGCGTTTGACAGCCTCCTCTCCGTCACCGGAGGAAAGACCGGCATCATCAATGAACTCAACTTCCTCGACGGTCTCTCGCGCTCGGAATTGGCGGCCAACCTGGACAAGATCAGCCCCGCAGATCTCACGTCCTTTTTCCACATCGCAGTCTCGCTGGCGAAAGTGCAGAGCGAAAATATCCTGCGCCGACTCGAGGACATCCGTCTCGATCAAAGCGCGGCCGTCCCGGTCAACAGTGTGAATTTTTCCATCGGTGGATCGCAGGTCGTGACCCGAGAGGTCGCGCGCACGAGCGACGAACGCTGGGGCCTGTGGTTCACGGGCAGCGGGGAATTCACCCGCGTCGGCAGCACGAGCAACGCCGCGGGCTTCGATCTCGAGTCCGGCGGCGTGACGGCGGGCGTGGACTACCGCTTCAACGAGCACTTCGCCGCGGGCCTCAGCCTCGGCTACATGAACACGACCGCAAACATTTCCAACGGCGGCAAGGTGGACGTGGATGGCGGACGTGTCGGCGCCTACGCGACATGGTTCGATGGCGGCTTCCACATTGATGCATCCGTGAGCGGCGGACTGAACAGCTACCGCACGCGCCGCACGACGCCGAACAACACCGTCGCCATCGCCAACCCCGACGGCAGCGAAGTAAACCTGCTCCTCGCCACCGGCTACGACTGGAAAAAGGGCGGCCTGACATTCGGTCCCATTGCCAGCTTCCAATACACCAACATCCAACTCGACGGCTTCACGGAGACCGGTGCATTCGCCCCGCTGAGGGTCATCCGCAAAAATGAGGAATCGTCGCGCAGCGCCCTTGGTTTTCATGCAACCTACGAGATGAAAGTCGGCCGCGTCGTCGTGCGACCCGAAGCGCGCGCCTCCTGGCAGCATGAATTCGGCGACACGAGTTACTCGCTCAGCTCGACTTTCGCCACACTCGGCGGCCGCCCCTTCACCGTCTTCGGCCCGGCGACCGGCCGCGACAGCCTGCTCGTCGGTGCGGGTCTGACCGTCGCGTGGAACGACCGCTTCTCGACCTACGCATTCTACGACGGCGAATTGCTGCGCACGAACTATAGCTCGAACAACGTCTCCGTCGGCTTCCGCTGGAAATTCTAAATCCGCAGCGGATTCACCCGCCGAGGTAGGCCTCGCGCACCTTCGGATTTGCCCGCAGCGCGGCGGCCGTGTCCTGCAAAATGATGCCGCCGGTCTCCAGCACATAGCCGTAGTGGCTCACCTCCAGCGCGAGATTCGCATTCTGCTCGATGAGCAGGATGGTCATCTTCAGATCCCGGTTGATGGCCACGATCTGCTCGAAGATCGTCCGCGTGAGCAGCGGCGCGATCCCGAGCGATGGCTCATCGAGCAGCAGCAGCTTCGGCTTGCTCATCAGCGCGCGACCGATGGCGAGCATCTGCTGTTCGCCGCCGCTGAGCGTGCCCGCGGCCTGCTTGATGCGCTCCTTCAGCCGCGGGAAAATCGTGAAGATGAAATCGAGATCCTTCGCAAAGTTCGCCTTGTCGCTGCGGAGATACGCACCCATGCGCAGGTTTTCGTTCACCGTGAGATTGGCAAAGACCATCCGCCCCTCCGGCGAATGCGCGATGCCGCGCGAGACGATTTTATGCGGCGGCTGATTCGCAATTTCCTGCCCCTCAAAAGTGATGCGCCCGCCCTTCGCCCGCACGAGTCCGCTGATGGCGCGCAGCGTCGTCGTCTTGCCCGCGCCATTCGCGCCGATGAGCGTGACGATGCTCCCCTGCTCCACTTTCAGAGTGATGCCGTGCAGCGCGGTGATGCCGCCGTAGTTCACAGTGAGATCGGTCAGCTCAAGCATGGGCTGCCTCCTGTCCAAGATACGCGGCAATCACCTTCGGGTTCTTCTGGATTTCCGCCGGCGTGCCCTCCCCGATTTTTTGGCCGTAGTCGAGGACGGCGATGCGCTCGCAGATGCCCATGACGACTTTCATGTCGTGCTCCACGAGCAGCACTGCGAGGCCGAATTTTTCCTGCACGAATCGGATCAGGTTCATGAGCTCGATCTTCTCCGTCGGGTTCATGCCGGCAGCGGGTTCGTCGAGCAGCAGCAACTTCGGGCGCGTCGCGAGTGCGCGGACGATTTCGAGCCGGCGCTGGTCGCCGTACGGCAGGCTGCGGCACGCCCAGTCGCGCTGATCCGCGAGGCCAAAGATTCCGAGCAATTCCATCACGGTGCCAGTGATGTCCTGCTCCTCGTCCGCGACCCGTTTCCCGCGCCACAGCGCATGCGAGATGCCGTGGTTGAGGTGCATGTTGCAGGCGCAGCGCACGTTGTCGAAAACGCTCATCGAGCCGAACAGCCGGATGTTCTGGAACGTCCGCGCGATGCCGCGCGCGGTGATTGCATACGGTTTCTTTCCGGTCACCGACTGTCCGTCAAAAGTGATCCGCCCATCGGTCGGACGATACACGCCGGTGATGGCGTTGAAGACCGTCGTCTTGCCCGCGCCATTCGGCCCGATGAGTCCGAAAAGTTCGCGCTCGCCGACTTGGAAAGTCACATCCGACACCGCCTTGAGGCCACCGAATTGCACGGTCACATTGTCGAGCAGGAGCAGCGGTTTCATTTGCGAAGCCCCTTTCTCCCCCAGCCTGCGAAGAGCCCCTGCGGACGCATGAGCATGAGCACGATGAGCAGGAGCGAATAGAGGATCATGCGATTCTCCGCGATGTGCCGCAACCATTCGGGCAGTGCCTCGATGTGGGCCACTTTTCGCAGCAACTCCGGCAAAATCGTGAGCAGCACGGCGGCCACGCACACGCCGACCGTGCTGCCCATTCCGCCGAGGATGACCATCACAACAATGTCCACGGACTTCATGAAATTGAAACCGTCCGGCGTGATGAACTGCTTGAAGTGCGCGTAGAGCCCGCCCGCGATGCCCGCGAAAAATGCCGCGGTCACAAATGCGAGCACCTTGTATTTAGTCGTGTTGATGCCCATCGCCTCGGCGGCGATTTCGTCATCGCGCACGGCGAGGAAGCCGCGTCCGTAGGTCGAGTTCACGAGATTGTGGACGACGTAGATCGTGAGCGCGGCGGCGCTGAA
>JANXZI010000261.1 GCA_025355595.1 Spartobacteria bacterium | reverse complement strand
GCGTTTGCGCGGCCGGATTTTTATCGCGTCCAATTTGGTGCCGCTTTGGTGCCGTCAAAAGCAAGCGAATCAGTCGTTTCCTGTCGTAAACTGTCGCAACGACTTTTTCAGAGTCCGCCTCTAAACCGCCCTCTTTCCCCTGTGAAAGAGTGGTTGCGGGGGCAGGATTTGAACCTGCGACCTTCAGGTTATGAGCCTGACGAGCTACCGGGCTGCTCCACCCCGCGATTTGGTGAGGGGCGGAGAATACCCGGCGGGAATGGAAGAGCAAGGGGAATCTTCTGCACATCGCATGATTCTCGCGGGAGAGCAGCAGCGTTTGGCGTCTGGCGGCGGTGCGCGAAACTCCCGTTGCAGGATCCCGCGAGCCTCGCTAGGCAGCACGGTGCCATGACCATTCACTCATTCGCGAAGACCGTCATTTTTTCCGCCAGCTTCGCGCTCTGTGATCCTGTGAGCGCCACGGAAAAAAAGCCGGACGCTGGCGCCGTGCAGCGCATGCCGACGGTGACTGCGCTCGCGGGTTCGCTCGGCGAGGAGCAGCCCGTGGATGAGACCGGTCGTCCCGAATGGACCGGCGCGCGCCGTTTCGGCAGCACCCGCGTTTACATTCAGAAAGCGCCGCTGGAATTTGGCATCGAGTCGTGGTGGCGGCTGAAGCACAAGCGCGACGGCACGCTCCGGCACCGGCTTTTGCAGGAGGTGGAAATCGGGCTTCCGGGCCGGCTCCAATTCGACCTCTACACCGATCACGAGGGCGACAACAGCGGTGCGTTCCATTTCCAGAGCTTCAACCTCGAGCTGCGCTGGGCGCTGGCCGAGTGGGGAAAAATCTGGGGCAACCCGACGCTCTACGCGGAATACAAATTCGCCGATAAGCACTGGGGGCCGGACGTGTATGAGTTCAAGCTGCTTTTCGGCGGCCAGCTCGCGCCGCGCTGGCACTGGGGGCTGAACTTCGTGTGGGAGGCCGAGGTCGGCGGCGACCGCGAGCAGGAATTCCAGGTCACCGGCGGCCTCAGCTACACGGTGATTGATGGCAAGCTCGGCGTCGGCATCGAGACGTTCTATGATCGCGATTCGGTGAAGGGTGCGCGCGGTGCTGCGGCGGATATTTTCGCCGTCGGGCCGAGCATCCAGTGGCGCGTGACGAAGAACATCCACGTGGATCTGAACTGCATGTTCGGCACGAACAAACAGTCCGAGCGGCAGATCGCTTACCTCATCTTCGGCTACGACTTCGGCCCCGGCGAATCGAAGAAGGGCTACACGCCGATCAGCGGGCAGCGGAATTAGAGCTGCGGCATCGGTGAAGCGAGGGCCGGGTTTCGAGTCCGGCTGTTGTGACTGGTGAACAGTGACTGGTGAACAGTGACTGGTGAACAGTGACTGGCCTCTTGGTTTCTCACGATATGATCAGTGGCGGATACCCGTCACTTCTCACCAGTCACCAATCACACCCCGTTAGCGCGCGCGTTGAACTCCGAGCGCACTCCCCGCACAGAATACTCACCGCGGCCACACGCGCGCAAAGTCCGCCTTGCGCACCCAGCCTGCGCGGTCGCCGTCGGCGCGCACGTAGAAATATTCGCCGCGCTCGCGCTCTGCGCGTGCCATCTCGCCGGAGGTAAGTTTCACGAGCGTCTCGGCCTCGCGCGTCGGCGTGAGGCGCAGCGGAGTCTCGTCTTCGAGCACCACGCCAAATTGCGCGCGCTTCCACGTGCCGAAGAGCGCCGGGCCGCACAGCAGGAAAATCGCGAACAGCGCCGCGGCCACGCCCTGATGCCAGTCCGCGCGACGCCACCCGAGCAGGCGCGGCAGCGTGAGCAGCACGACTCCACCCCACAGTCCTCCGGATGCGATCGCGATCCACCATCCGCCGGGCAACGCGGTGGAGTAGCGCTCGTGCCACGCGAGCTGCGGCGCATCCACCCGCGCATCGTGCCGGGCAAAGCGCAAGTTCGCCGCGGTATTCGTGCCGAATGGATCGAGCGAAAGCGCGCGTTCCCACGCGAGCACCGCATGCCCGTGGCGTCCGACTTTCCATTCCGCATCGCCGAGATTGTGCAGCGCGCCGGGGGAAAAATCCCCGTTGTTCACCAGTTCGCGCAATTCGTACACGGCATCGGCAAATTCACCCGCGGTGTAGTCCTTCGAGGCTTTGGCAAAGCGCGTATCCGGTGAGTGATCGGACGCTGGGCTTGGCGCAGCGGAGACTGCATGCCCGTGCAGCGCGAGCATGAGGAGGTAGAATGTGAATGCGAGCGCGCGTGGCATCTTCAGCAGGCGCGGACGGGAGCCCGCGTCCGTGCTCTCCCGAGCGCGCCTACGGAAGAAATGCGGCATCTGAGGCAAGCGTTCCGTCTTCGTCGGATGTTCTGGGCCCATCGTCCTCATGCGCGACGTGCGAGGGTTTGGACTGCGCGCTCCAGCTCTGGCAGCAGCGCGCGTGGCTCCATCGTCGCGGTTTCGGCGTGCGAGTAGTTTGCGGCATCGGCGGAATCGAGCACCTTGCGAGCGACGGCACTTGCGCCCGCGTCGTCGTGCAAAAGCCGGAGCACATCCTCGCGCGTGAGGCTGTCGGCGCGTGCGGTGTCGAGCGGCGACGCGGCCTCGCGTAGCGCCCCCGCGCTCGCGCGGAGAAATCCGCTGCGATCCCCCGACCGTGCGGCGGCGCACCTGCT
>JANXZI010000253.1 GCA_025355595.1 Spartobacteria bacterium | reverse complement strand
AGTGACCAAGCACGAGCTGGGCGGCGCGATGACGCACATCGTGTGGAATGTTCGCGAGAAATTCACGGAATTCCTTCGACGTTGCATTCCCATCAAAAAGCTTTCCCTCGCCAGCCCAGCCGATGATTGCCCTGATTGATTTAGAACAAACTTCGCTCTCGTGCAATTTCCATAGCGAAGTCAATGACATGTCGTGGCTTTCAATCGGTGTGCAGAACGAACGAATAATGCGAGACTGAAATCCTAGCCTTGCGTACTCTTCTGCAGCATAAACACGTCTCCGCTATTTCAGCGCCCCCGCCGCGAGTTCGAGGAACTTGTCGCGTAGTTCGCCGCCCTCCGGGACGAGGACGTTTTGCACCATGAAGACGGTGATGAGCTTTTTCTCGGGATCGATCCAGCCGTGCGTGCCGAAGGCGCCGCCGTGGCCGAAGGATTTGTCGGACATGTGCGGCGTAGTCTTTTTCTCCGCGGCGTTGTTGAACCAGCCGAGGCCGTACGGGATCGTCTTCCCGACGACGTTGTGCGGTTTTGTCATTTCGGTCACGCCCTTCGCGCTCACGATGCGTTTGCCGTCGAGTTCGCCGCCGTTCAGCACCATCTGGTAAAAGCGCGCCATGTCCGCCGCGGTGGAAAAAAGTCCGCCGCTCGGCTCGGCTTCGCGCCGGATTTCGGGATCGGAAGTCAGGAAGGCATTATGCGCGGGGACGAGCGCCTCGCCGTCTGCGCTGAGCTTGTACGTGCGCGCGATGCGCGTGCGCTGCGCGGCGTCCGGGTGCCACGTCGTGTCCTTCATGCCGAGCGGCGTGATGATGCGCTCACCGACGAACTGCTCGAACGATTTCCCGCTCGCGATTTCGACGATGCGCCCAGCAACCGTGAGGCCGAAGCTGTATTCATATCTGCTTCCGGGCTGGGACTCGAAGGGCTCCTTCAGCAGATCGAGCGCGTACTGCGCGATCGGCACATTGCCATCGGTCGGCTTGCGCGCCGGGTCGGCGATGCCGCTCGTGTGCGAGAGCAGATCGCGCAGGGTGATCGCACGAGAGAGCGCGCCGTCTTTGCCGACTTTCACCTTCGCGAGTTCGGGCAGCCACTTCGATGCGGGCTCGTCGAGCGTGAGCTTGCCCTCGTCCACGAGGATCATCACGGCGGTCGAGGTGAGGCTCTTGGTCATCGAGGCGATCCAAAAAATCGCGTCGGGCGTCATCGCCTTTTTCTTCTCGATGTCCGCCATGCCCGCGGCTTCCTGATGCACGATCTTCCCGTCGCGCACGACGAGCGTGACGACTCCCGCAGCGCGCTTCTGTTTCAGCAATTCCTCCATCGCCGATTTGATCGCTGCGAGCTTCGCGGAATCCATGCCTGCCTCCTCGGGCGTTGCGATTACAAGCCCCGCGGGCTTCGCAACGGGTGCGGGCTTCGGAGGCTCGGGTTTCGGCTGCGGAGGTTTCGGCGGTTCGGGCTTGGGCTGCGGCGGCTTCGGCGGCTCCGGCTTTGCGGGAGCCGGCGTGGTGGCGACGGTCGGCGGCGGGAGCTTGCTCAGATCCCACCCGCGCTCGATGCGCAGCGCGGGCAGCGCCTTCGCGAGCGTGGCGGCTCCGGCGTCGGTCACCTTCGTCTCGAAGACGTAGATGCGCTTGAGATTTTTCAATTCCGCGAGCTGCTGCATTCCCGCATCGGTCACGTCCGTGTGGAAAAGATTCAGCGACTCGAGTTGCGGAAGGCCTTTCACATGCGCGAGCACGGCATCGTTTGCGTTGCTGCGCGAGAGGTTGAGCTTTTTCAGATTCTTCAGCGCGGCGACGCCCGCGAGATCAATGGGCTGAAATTGCGCGCCGGAAAGATCCAGTTCCACGATGGAGGGGATTTTCCCGAGCAGCGCGTAGGCCGCGGCGTCCGGCTTCTCGATGCCGCGGAAATTCACGTAGCTCCAGTTCACATCCGCAGCGAGCGGCTGCACCAGCGCGCCACGCTTGGCGAGCGTCTCGGCAGCTTGCTTGGCCTCGGGTGTGGGAGGCGGGCCGGCGTCCGCTTTTTCTTCCGCGCAGAAGGCGAAGGGTGCAAACAACAGGGCCGCGGCGAGCGCGGTTGGGAGGAATGTTCGGTGGGGTTTCATGGGTGGATTCTGAATTGGCGGAGGCGTGAGTGGCACGCACATTCCCCCCCGATGGAAAGTCAGTTCGCCGCGTCCGTGTTAGAGGTGGAAAATTCCTGCGCCCTGTCTGGCATCCTTCTGGCTTTCTCAGCGCGGCATGGCCCGCATTGATCAGTACTTCAAATTCATGAAGGAGCAGGGAGCCTCCGACCTGCACCTCTCCACAGGGAATCCCCCGATCCTCCGCATCCACGGCGAGATGGTGCGCATCGAAGCACCGCCCTTCGGCGCCGATGATCTGAAGGCGCTCGTCTATGAGATCGCACCGGAGCACAAGATCAAGCAGTTCGAGGAAACGGGCGATGTGGACTTCGGCTACGAGTATCCCGGCTTTGCCCGCTACCGCGCAAATTTCTTCAACCAGAAATACGGGATCGGCGCGGTGTTCCGACTCATCCCGAGCAAGATTCTCACGGCGGATGAACTCGGCCTGCCATCGGTGATTAAGAAATTCGCGATGCTCAAGAAGGGCCTCGTGCTCGTGACCGGGCCGACCGGCTCAGGAAAATCCACGACGCTCGCGGCGATGGTGGACTTCGCCAATCTCATGCGGAAGGATCATATCCTCACCGTCGAGGACCCGATCGAATTCGTCCACAAGAGCCAGCAGTCGCTCATCAATCACCGCGAGGTCGGCATTCACACGAAGTCGTTTTCGGCAGCACTGCGCGGCGCGCTGCGCGAAGATCCGGACATCATCCTCGTCGGCGAATTGCGCGATCTGGAGACCGTCGAACTCGCGCTCACCGCAGCGCAGACGGGCCACCTGGTCTTCGGCACGCTGCACACGCCGAGCGCGCCGAAGACGATTGACCGCATCATTGATGTGTTCCCCGCCGGGCAGCAAAATCAGGTCCGCTCGGGCCTCGCCGAATCGCTCAAGGGCATCGTGGCGCAGAATCTTTTCAAGCGCATCGACAAGCCGGGGCGCTGCGCCGCGCTGGAAATCCTCGTGGTGGACAGCCCCATCGCGAACCTCATCCGCGAGGGCAAGACGCACCAGATCACGGGCATGATGCAGGTCGGCAAGAAGAAGGGAAACCAGCCGCTGGACGACGCGATCATGGAGCTGCTCCGCGCGTCGAAAATCTCGCCCGAGGAGGCCTACGACAAGTGCATGGACAAGAAAAAATTCCGCGCGTTCATCAAGGATGCCGGCGACTGGGAGGACTGACCGATGAAGCGCGCAGAACTCGACGCGATCCTCACCGCCATGATGGAAGCGGCACCGGGAATATCAGACGTAAATTTCACGAGCGACCGACCGCCGCAGGTCGAGGCCTTCGGCTTACTGAAGCCCGCGGATATCCCGCCGCACGTCACGAGGCTGACGCCTTTCCAGACCGAACGCATCGCGCTGAACATTATCGGAGGCGAGAAGCGCCTGCTGCGCGAACTCGCCGTGCGCGGCTCGTGCGACTGCGCCTACATGGTGAATGATAAGCTGCGTTTCCGCGTGAATATTTTCCGGCAGCGCAACCAGCTCGCCATCGTCATGCGCAAGGCGCAGACGGAAATCCCAACCATCCAGGGACTGGGGCTTCCCGGCGCCTTCAAGGATGTCGCAAAGGAGAAGACCGGGCTCATCCTGCTCACCGGCGCGACCGGCAGCGGCAAGACGACGACGCTCGCGGCGCTCCTCGACGAAATCAACCGAACCCAGGCGGTGCATGTGGTCACCCTTGAGGATCCGATCGAATACCTCCACCCGCACAAGAAGGCGACCTTCAACCAGCGCGAACTCGGGCCGGACTTCGATGATTTCCCGAGCGGACTTCGTGCGGCGATGCGCCAGGCGCCCAAGGTCATCTTCGTCGGTGAAATGCGTGATCGCGCCACGGTCGAAATCGCCATCACTGCGGCGGAGACGGGCCACCTCGTGCTGTCCACCATCCACACGATCAATGCCGGCCAGACCGTCAACCGCATCCTCGGCATGTTCGAGCGGGAGGAGGAGGCGCAGCTCCGACTCCGCCTCTCGGACACGCTGCGGTGGGTCATCTCGCAGCGCCTGCTGCCGCGCATCGGCGGGGGCCGCCAGCTAGATCG
>JANXZI010000244.1 GCA_025355595.1 Spartobacteria bacterium | reverse complement strand
TCCTGCGCGGTGACACGGTGCTCGATTTGGAGATCACGCCGAACCGCCCGGATCTGCTGAGCGTCACCGGGATTGCCCGCGAGATCGCGACACTCACTGCGAAGACGTTCAAGGATCCGCGTGCCTCCATTCCGCAGTCGGTGAGCGCTGAGGTGCAGGTCGGACTCGTCGTGTCCGATCCGGTGCTCTGCCCATTTTACACTGCGCGTGCGGTCCGCGGCGTGAAGGTTGGGCCGTCACCCGAATGGCTGCGCGCGAAGATCGAGGCGGTCGGCCTTCGTTCCATCAACAACATCGTGGACCTCACAAACTATGTCATGCTCGAACTCGGGCAGCCGCTCCATGCGTTCGATGCGGACAAGCTCGACGGCGTCTTGCAGGTGCGTCTCGCGCACGAGGGTGAGGAATTCCGCGCGCTCGACGGCAAGACTTACCAGCTCGCGGCGAACCAGATCGTGATCGCCGACCAGCGCCGCGCGGTGGCCATCGCTGGAGTCATGGGCGGCGAGGCAACCGGCGTCACGGATGGCACGGTGAATGTCATTTTCGAAAGCGCCTGCTTCCAGCCGCAGAGCATCCGGCGGACCTCGCGCACCCTCGGGCTTTCGAGCGACAGCAGCTATCGTTTCGAGCGCGGTGTGGATGCGGAGGGTGTGCTCCCCGCAAGCGCCCGCGCGACGCAGCTTGCCGCCGAGATCGCCGGCGGCGCTGCCGAAAATGTAGTTTGGGCTTCAGCGCAAAGAGCCGGCGAAATTGGGCTGAAGCCCAAGCCACTTTCGCTCCGCGCCTCGCGCGTGGCCGCGCTCCTCGGCGTCGAAGTCCCGCAGTCACGGATCGATCAAATCCTCACCGGCTTCGGCCTCACGAAATCCGCCGAAGGCTGGCAGGCGCCCTCCTTTCGCGCTGACCTGACCCGCGAGGTGGATCTGATCGAGGAAGTCGCGCGCGTCGTCGGCATGGAGACGATTCCGGCGCGCACGCAGGCGCGCTTCGCCGGGGCGAGTGCGACGGATCGGAACTACGACCGTGCGATGGCGCTCCGCCATGGATTTGTCGCGCAGGGATTCCACGAGGCCCGCAGCATCACGCTCGTGCCGGCGGGACCGGTCGGGCTGAAGTTCGCGCAGACGGACATCGCGAGCCTGCTGCGTGTGAAGAATCCGATGAACGACGATCAGGTCGTGCTGCGTCCAGGGCTGCTGCACGGTCTGCTCACTGCGGTGCGCGACAACCTGCGTGCGGGTGCAAAGTGTGTGCGGCTTTTTGAGATCGGCCGCGTCTTCAGCACGCAGCGCCCGGAGGAGTTCACGCACGCCGCCGCCGTGCTCGCGGGCCCGCTCGCCGATCGGAACTGGCGCGCAGGCGAAGGTCGCAGCGCGGACATTTTCGATATGAAGGCCATCGTCTGCGCCGTGCTCGGCGAGGGCATCACGCTCGATGTGGGGGGGAATCCCGCGCTCGCGCTTTCACTCGCAGTGAAGGCGAATGGCAAGCCTGTCGGTTTCGCCGGACAGCTCTGGCCCGCCGATGCGCGTGCGCTCGATGCGGATGTGCCGGTGCTTTTCATCGAGGTGGATCTCGCCGCGCTGTGGAAAGCCGTCGCGCCGGATGCCGCGCAGAAATATCGCGAGATCCCGCGCTTCCCCGCGACCTCGCGCGACGTCGCAATGCTCGCGCCGCTCACACTTTCGCACGACGCGATCTCCGCCGTGCTCGCAAAGGCAAAGGAGCCGCTGCTCGCGGGTGTCGAGCTGTTCGACGTCTTCACCGATGCGACCGGTGCGCGCGTCCCCGCTGACAAAAAATCGGTCGCATACTCGCTCACGTATCGCAGCGCGGAGCGCACGCTCACGGCGGATGAAGTGAACGCCGCGCACTCGCGCCTGAAGGAACGCCTGACGACGGAACTCGCAGTAGCGCTGCGGGAGTAGCGCGCAGAATCAAGCGGAGCGAGAGAAAGGGAGGGGGCGCCGTACCGCGATTAGGCGTGTGCGGTGGCGGCACGATTTATCCGCAGCGAATCACTTGCGTTCATCGCTGCGCGGAATACATGGACAGCCGAACCAAATATCCAATCCCATGAAAACTCCTTCCATATTCCTCGCCACGCTCTGCGCGGCGCTCGCATTTGCATTCACCGCCGTCGCCGCTGATGACGCGAAAATCCCTGGCATGAAGAAGGCTCCCGCAGCGGCGGCCGAGGCGCTGAAAAAATATGCGGCGGACGCGGGGATGAAGATCGAGAAGGTCGCCGTGGAAAAGCACGGCAAGGTGACTGTCTATGAGGCGTCGCTGACCGCCGCTGGCAAGGCCGACCGAGAGGTCGCGGTGACCGCCGATGGCAAAGTGAAAGGCGAGGAGGAAACCATCCCGCTCGACAAAGTCCCCGAGGCTGCGCGCAAGGCGATCGAGGCGAATGCGAAGGGCGCGAAAATTCAACGCGTGCAGCGCATCAAGGAGGACGGCGAGACCGTCTATGAGGCGGAATACGTGTTGAAGGGCAAATCAACGGAGGTCGTGTTTTTTGCGGATGGGAAGATCAAGCCGGAGGAGAAATAGTCGCGGGGGTGACGGCTCCGCATCGTTGCGCGAAGAGCTGCTGTGCTGCATCTGCTGACACCACTTTTTCTCCCCATCGCCTGCGCGTGGGTGGAGAGGCAGCAGCGCATCGTGCTGGCGCAGGGTTTGCCTTTGAGTGACTCGGAATGTGCCGATGCGCGCGCCATCGGAGTGCGTGCGCCGGAGCGCGTGCGGTTGCTGGAGGTGGAGCGCATTCCGCTTCCCGCGGGCAGATTCATCCGCGCAATCGCGCGGGCGACGGGGTTGCTGGCCAACGAGGCGGCGGGGCTGGCGGCGGGGCACGGCATCCTTGTTCATACGCGTCATTGGCGGGAACGGGCGCTCGTGGCGCATGAGCTGGTCCACGTCATGCAATACGAGCGACTCGGAGGTGTGCGGCCGTTTCTGCGGGCCTATGTGTATGAATGTCTGCGCTTCGGCTACGCTGCCGCGCCGTTGGAATTGGAAGCGGTGGAAGTCGGCTGCCAGTTTTTTTCCGCTGAGTCGCCGGTGGGCTGAGAGGCTGCAAAAATCTTTCGTCACGCAAAAGCGCGGAGCCGCAAAGAGGAGGTTTCATACTCCATGTCTTTGCGCGATGTCTGCGGCGAAAGATTTTTCCGCCGCATCATCTTCACGTCATTTGCAGTGAGGGAGAAAGTGCGCGTCGCCCGGCTTCCGCCTCGGCGGCGCAAAACAACAAACCAACAAACAACATCAAGCAAACCATGAAACTCAAACACACACTCCTCCTGCTCGCCGCGCTCGCGGTGCCACATTTCACCTTCGCCGCCGAGGAGGGCGACAAGCCTGTCAAATTCGCGGACCTCCCTCCCGCAGTCGCCAAGGCGATGAAGGATGCGGCCGGCGATGCGGAACTAAAGGAGATCGAACTCGGCGACGAGGACGGGACTCCCGCCTACGAGGCGGTCTGGACCGCGAACGGTCACAAGCACGAGATCGCTGTCGCGAAGGACGGCACGGTGCTGACACTTGAGGAAATCATCTCGCTGAAGGAAGCCCCGGAAGCGGTGCGCGCGGCCATTGTGAAAGAGGCGGGCGACGGTGAAGTCATCGAAGTCGAGAAGGTGCTCGCCAAGGGAAAAACCTGGTATGAGGCGGTGATCAAGAAGGGCAGCGGCAAGGTCGAGGTGAAGTTTGACGAAGCTGGAAAAGTGCTGGAGCGCGAGAATCCCGACGCTGAAAAGGAAGAGAAATCTGAGAAGGGCGAGAAGAAGAAAAAGGACTAACCCACTGTGCCGCGGGCTCCGCTGTGCCGACCGGTGCGGCGGAGCCTGCTTTCTTTGGAACATGCGATTTTTTTCAGCATGAAAATTCCCGAGACTTTGCGGCATTCACAAACCAACTACCAAGCATCACCATGAAAATTTCCATTCACCGGGCGGCGACGATCCTCGCTGCGATTGCCATCAACGGCGTCCTGACTTTCGGCAGTTTCGCCGGCAAGACGCAGAAGTGGGAGGACGTGCCGGAGGCGGTGCGCAAGACGATTCTCGGGAACGGCGGCACGGAAAAAAGCCGCGTGGATCTCGAGGGAAAACGGAGCGACGGCAAGTCCGTGTATGAGGCCGAGGTGAAGGACAAGGATGGCAGCATCGCGGACCTCGTCATCACGTCCAACGGCAAGCTGGTGAAGACCAAGCACGATGACGCGGCGGACGCGGCGGCGGAAAAGGCGGCGGGCGCGAAGAAGAAGGACATCCTCGCGGGCGTGAAGTTCAGCCATCCGCGCGACATCACGAATCCCTTTCTGCCGCTGGCTTCGCTGAAGCAGGACATCCTCGAAGGCACGGAGGACGGGAAGAAAGTCCGCATCGAGCGGACGATGAAGCCGGACATTCACAAGACGTTTCAGATGGGCGCTCAAGCGGTCGAGGCGCTCGTGATGGAGGATCGCGAATTCGAGGACGGCGAACTGACCGAGGTGACGCTCGACTATTTTGCGCAGTCGGACGACGGCACGGTGTGGTATCTCGGCGAGGACGTGGACGAGTACAAGGATGGCAAGGTGAGCGGCCACTCGGGCGCGTGGCTGTATGGCAAGGACACGCAGACGCCCGGCGTGATTTTGCCGGGGAAGCCGAAGGTCGGCGACCGGTTCAAATCGGAGGACGTGTCCGCGACGATCAGCGAATCGGATGAAGTGGTTTCCATCTCCGAGACCGTGAAGACGCCGGCGGGGATTTATCACGATTGCGTGCGAGTCCGGGAGGCGCTGGCGGATGGCAGCATCGAGTTTAAATGCTACGCGAAGGGCGTCGGCGTCGTGCAGGAGCAGGTGCCGCCGGATGGTGATGTGCTGCTGAAATCGCACACGACCACCGCGGCGAAGTAATCGGGCATTCGCGGAATCAACCCGGTTGCCGCCGTGCTGGGCAGTGGCCGGCAGCCGGGTCTTCCGCTTGCCTCCATTTTTTCAAAATGCGCGTTCTCTTCGTCGAAGATTCCTCCGTGCTGCGCCGCTCGGTGCGGCGCGCACTGCGGCACGAGGGCTACGCGGTGGATGTGGCCGAAGATGGCGCGGAGGGACTCGCCGCGGCGCAGGCAAATGAATACGACGCGATCGTGCTCGATGTGATGCTGCCAAAGCTCGACGGCCTGACCGTGCTGCGCCGCCTGCGTGCAGCGGGAAGGCAGACGCATGTGCTGCTGCTCACGGCGCGCGACACGGTGGCGGATCGTGTCGAGGGGCTGCGGCAGGGCGCGGATGATTATTTGGTGAAGCCATTCGCGCTGGATGAACTGCTCGCGCGCGTCGCGGCGCTGTGCCGGCGTGCGTACGGCGCGAAGGAAAGTACGCTGCGAATCGGCGCGCTCGATCTTGATTTTTCCGCGCGGCGAGTGAGCCGCGACGGATCGCCGGTGGAACTCACGGCACGCGAGTGGCGGCTGCTGGAATATCTCGCACGCCGGCTCGGCGAAGTCGTGCCACGTGCGGAGATCGAGGCGCACATTTACGACGAGCAGGTCGAGCCGATGAGCAACGTCGTGGACACGGCGATCTATGCGCTGCGACAGAAACTCGGGTCGGGCTTGATTCACACACGGCGCGGGCTCGGCTACATGCTGGAGGTGCGCGAGGAATGAAGACACTGCGCGGAGAACTGACACTCCGGCTCATGATCGTCGGCGCGCTGCTGCTCGGCGCGGCGGGCTTCGCACTGCACTGGCAGGTGAAGCGCGCGCTCGGCGCGGAGTTCGACGCGGGCCTGCGGGCGACGCTGCAATCGCTCATGACGCTCACCGAGCAGCAGCACGACGGGAAGATCGAGATCGAGCTCGCGCCCGAAAATGCGCCGCAGTTCCAGCAGGAGCATGGAGCGGATGTCTTCCTCCTGCGTGCGGCGGACGGGCGTGAGATTCAGCGTTCGCGTTCGCTCGGTGTTGTCGCGCTGCCGCTCGTCGCGGGGGCTCCGGAACGCCCTGAGTATTATGAGGCGAAGCTGGGAAATGGCCGGACACTCCGCTTGGCAGGCGTCCGCTTTTCACCGGGCCTCGAGGATGATCAGCGCATCTCGGATGCGAAGCTGGTTCTGAACGTCGGGCGGGATCGAGCTCCCATGGATCGTTCGCTCGCGATGCTGCGCGCCGCGCTTTTCATCATCGGTGCCAGCGCGCTCGCAGTGCTCGCCATCGCGATCACGTGGGGCGTGAATTCGGGCCTCGCGCCAGTGCGTCGCCTGCGCGATGAGGTTTGCGCAGTGGATGCGGGGAAACTGCGGACGCGATTCGATGTCGCGCCGCTGCCCGCGGAATTGCAGCCGGTGGCCGCGAGTCTGAACGAACTTCTGGCGCGGCTGGAGTCGGCCTTTGCACGCGAGCGCCGCTTCGCCGGCACCGCCGCGCACGAGTTGCGCACTCCGCTCGCGGAATTGCGTGTGCTCGCCGAGGTAAATTTGAAAACTCCGGCGACGGCGGCCGAGCAGGCGGAGTCGTGGCGCGATGCGCTGGCGACCACGCAGCGGATGGAGCGGCTCGCCGTGCAGTTGCTCGCGCTGACTCGCGCGGAGAACGCGGGTGGCGTCGCGCAGAGGATGCCGGTGGATGTCGCGACCGCCGTGCGCGAAGCGTGGAAGCAGCACGAGGCCCGCGCGCAGTCGCGCGGCATCGCGCTGGAGCTGTCGCTGCCAAAGGATTTGGACATTCAAAGTGATCCGACTCTCCTTGCTGTTGTGCTCGGAAACCTGTGCGGAAATTCCGCCGAACATGCGCCGCAGGGATCGCGGGTTTGCATCAGCGTGGCGGCAGAGCCTGGCGCGGTGCTTGTGCTTTTTCGCAATCGCGCCGACGGGCTCACCATGGCGGACATGCCGCATTTGTTTGAGCGATTTTGGAGGAAAGATTCGGCCCGCGCGGATGCGCAGCATCACGGGCTCGGACTCGCGCTCGCGAGTGAATTTGCGGTGCTCATTGGTGGCGAACTGGGCGCGCGGCTGTGGCCTGTGGCTTCGGAGCCCAAGGCGCAGGAGATTGAAGTCACGCTGAAGCTGCCATGCTCATGACGAAGATTTTCACTGCAAAGACGAGACTTCGTCGCTCACTCTCAACCCACCTGATGAAATCCCCGCTCCTCTTTGCATCACTCTTCGCGTTCGCCTGCGCAGGCTGCGCGAAATTTGTAGCAAAGCCTCTGGATGCCTCGCGCAGCGCGGCGAAGCTGAGCGGGCGCAGGCTCGCGGCGAAGACGTGGACGCTGGGGGCGCTGATTGACGAGGCGGTGCGGAATCATCCCGAGGTCGCGCTGGCGCGGGCGCAGTACGAGACGGCGAAGGCCACGATCCGCACGGCGGGCGAGAGTCCGAATCCGACGATGCTGATCACACCGCAAGTCGTCACGCCGTTCGACCTGATGGCGGGGACGTATGGCGTGGAGTTTGACTGGACGATCGAGACCGCGGGCAAGCGCGGGAAACGCGGCGACGTGGCGCGGGCAAATGTGAACGCGGCGGCGAGCCGCGTGGTGGATGCGACATGGAAAGTGCGCGCGGCGGTGCGCAAGGCGATGCTCGAACTTTTCGCGGCGGAGCGTCGCGCGTTGCTGGTCGCGAATGCGATCACGAAGCAGGACGCGCTGCTGAAGCTGATTGATGCGCGCGTGAAGGCGGGCGCGGTGTCGCACATCGAGATGGCGCAGCCGCGGCTGCTGCTCGTGCAGATCCGCATGCAGCAGGCCGATGCGGGAAAGGCCGCCGCGCTCGCGCGTGCGTCGCTCGCGGAGGCGCTCGGCATGAGCTCGGCGGGGCTCGCTGGCGCGAGTTTTTCGTTCGCGGCTTTTGAAAACACGAAGGGGCTGAATGTGTCGCACCGCCGCGCGGCGCTCACGCATCGTGCGGATGTGCTCGCGGCACTGGCGGACTACGCGGCGACGGAGGCGATGCTGCGTCTGGAAGTCGCGAAGCAGTATCCGGACATCCATCTGAATCCCGGCTATCAGCTCGATGGCGGCGCGAACAAATGGGGGCTCGGCCTCGGGATCACGCTGCCGATTTTGAACCAGAACCAAGGCGCAATCGGCGAGGCCGAGGCGAAGCGGCGCGAGTCGGCGGCGAGGTTCAATGTCGTGCAGACCAAGGTGCTCGCGGAGTGCGATCGCGCGGCGGCATCGGTGAACGCGGCGCGCGTGAAAGTCGCGACTGCGAGCAATTTGATCAGCGAGCAGCAGCGGCAGTTTGAGACGGAGAAACGGCTCGTCGTGGCGGGCGAGGGCGACAAGCTCACACTGCTGACCGCGGAGGTCGAGCGCGCGACGACGGAGATCACGCGGCTGGACGCGGCGATGGAATTGCAGGCGGCGCTCGGCGCGCTGGAGGAGGCCACGCAGACCACGCGCGAGAAATGAAGAAGCTGGTGAACATCTTGATGACGTTCGCGCTGCTCGCCGCGCTCGGCTGGGTGCTGTGGCGCGGCTTCACGTTGCACCGCGAAAAGGCGGACGAAGCGAAGAAGGAGCACGACAAGGAGGAGGCGGAAAAAAAGGCGGCGGGCGAGCCGGAGGCGTTCGTCGTAAAGCTGGAGAAGGAAAAATGGAAGGCGCTCGGCGTGGAGATGTCGGAGCCGGAGAAGGCGGAACTGAAACCGCAGCGAGTGGCCTTTGGCCGCGTGATCGATCCGGTGCCGCTCGTGACGCTCGATGGCGAACTCGCCGCGGCGGAGGCAGCGCTGTCCGCATCGCGCTCGGAATACGAACGGACGCAGTCGCTGCAAAAGGCGGGCGAAGGGATGTCGCGCAAAGTCGCGGAGACGGCGGAAGCGCAGTTCCGTGCGGATGAAATCAAGGCGGACGGCCTGCGCAGGCGCGCACGGATGGAGTGGGGCGTGACATTTTCCGCGCTGCAATCGGCGGAGCGGCGGAGCTTCGTGGAGCAGCTCGTGCGCGGGGATGCGGCGCTCGTGCGCGTGGACCTGCTGCCGGGCGATGCGCTCGCGGAGCTGCCCGTGCGCGCGCGACTGAGCGTGCTCGGACGCGAGGCGGAGATGATCGGGACGAAGAACATCACGGCCGCGACG
>JANXZI010000208.1 GCA_025355595.1 Spartobacteria bacterium | reverse complement strand
AAAAGTCAGCCACGGGAGAAAATAGCCCAGCACTTCAGTGCTGGGCAAGGAACGCGCAGAGGAATCGAGTCCCGCAGGGACGGCAGAGTTTCACGCCTCGAAGCCGTTCTTTCGTCCCTGCGGGACTTTCGCCCGCTTTTTATCCGAAGACCCAGCACTGAAGTGCTGGGCTATCGTCGGAAACGCACTCTTTTCCCTCCAGCAGGACTTTTTTACACAGTCTCTTACAGCAGCGAGTCTGCGAGGCGGGCGATGTTCTGCAGGACTTTCTGCGATGCGGGGCGCTTGCGCCAGGCGGCGAGGTCGAGCTCGTCACTCGCGGCGAGGTAGCGCTCCTGCACGGCGGCGAGCGCAGCGACGACCGCGGAGTCGTAGGCGATGAGGCTGATCTCCGCGTTCAGCGCGAAGGAGCGGATGTCGATGTTCGTCGATCCGAGCACGGCGATGGAGTCATCCACGGTGAGATGTTTCGCATGGAGAAAACGCGGACGGTAGAGGTGGATGCGGATGCCAGCGGAGAGCAGATCGTCGTAATAGGATCGCTGGGCATATTGCGTGAAGGGCTGGTTCGCATGCAGCGAGACGATGAGGCGGATATCCACGCCGCGCCGCGCCGCGGAGCGCATGGCCTCGAGGAAGGGCTCGCCGGGGACGAAATACGGCGTGGTGATGACGACCCGCCGGCGTGCCGCGTAGAGCATCGCCACGATGAGTTCCTCCGCATTTTCGCGGTTGTAACCGGGCCCGCTCGGGAGCACCTGCGCGGGCGAAGCGCCATCCGGCACGGCCTCGGGAAAAAGGGACTGGGCCTCGATGTTCACATCGGTCTCGAAGAAACGATCCGCGAGCAGCACGGCCTGGAGTTGCGCGACGACAGGGCCGGTGACGCGCGCGACGAGTTCCTCATTCGGGAAGCCGGGCACGAATTCCGGACCGATGAGATTTTGCGAGCCGACGTAGCCGACCGTCCCGTCAATGACGGCGATCTTGCGGTGGTTCCGCAGATCGAATCGCGCGGCATTGTGGCGAAAAATCCCGACGGGAAGCAGCTTCACCACCTCGATGCCGGCAGCGCGCAGCTCTGCTCCCAGCGCCGTGAGGCCAGCCCGCGAGCCGACCGCGTCCGCCAGGAGCCGGCACTTCACGCCGCGTTTTACGGCGAGCTTCAGCGCCTCTGCGAAGCGGCGCGCAGTGGCGTCGCAGCCGAGGATGTAGGTGAGGATGTGGACGTGATCGCGGGCGGCACCGATGTCCGCAATGAGCCGATCGATCGATCCCCCGTAGTCCGCAAGCAACTCGACGCAGTTTCCTCCGAACGCCTCGAAATCTCCGAGCCGCGCGGCGAGGTGCGGCAGGTGGGAGAGGTAATCCGGCAATGACGGCGTCACGCCGACACGGGACTCGATTTTCGCCTGCACCGCCTTGATGCGCGCCGAGGCGCGCGCCTGCAGTTCGAGCCGCTTCCTCGGCACGTAGATGCGGCCGAACATGGCGTAAAGTGCGAGCCCCGGCCACGGCAGCAGGAAGATGAGCAGCAGCCATGTGCGCGACGCCGCCGCCGTGCGCCGCTGCGGCACGTAGATGAGCATGATGAACCGGATCGCCCATTCGCTGGTGAGGTAGAGAACGCTCCAATGAGGCATCGAGCCGCCGACCATGCCGGATGCGCAGCCGCGTGTCCATCTGCGCGCCGCCTGAGCGGGGGCACCGTGCTGATTGTCGTTGGAGTGGTCCGCCGAGGCGAGGTCCGATGTCGCCGTATCCTACTTGAAGGAAAGCACACAGCGAAAGCCGGTGCCGCTGTGGCTATCGGGCGCGGCGTGGATGACGCCGACGGCGTAGATGTCCGCACGGTGATCGACATGATCCGAACCTTGCAAGGACTCAGGGGCCATGAATTCCGGCGTGCCGACGGAAACGCCCTTGCTTCGTGATGAGTCGCTGCAAATCGGTGCCGTTGTGCTTGAGCTGCGCCATCGCCCTCGCCTCGCGCTTGAAACGTGCGGTGAAATCCGCATCGCCGTCATTCAGCACCCACGGGAGAACCTTGATCGCGACAAACCGGTCCAGACTCTTTTGCCAGCCCTTATAAACAGCACCCATGCCGCCGCGCCCGAGGAGGCCGCGGATTTCAAAGGCAAGCGCGGTGTGTCGGGATTGCTGACGGGGGGTCTAGATCACAGCGCTGCATCCGCCGCCGGTGGCCTGCACTCGCGCTCGCGCAGCCATGCAAAGATCACGGGCGTGACGACGAGGATGTGGAGCAGGCTGCTGAGCATCCCGCCGATGACGGGGGCGGCGAGCGGCTTCATCACTTCCGCGCCGGTGCGCGTGCTCCACATGATGGGCAGCAGGCTGGCGACGATCGTGGCGACGGTCATCACCTTCGGGCGCAGACGCAGACGCGCGCCTTCGCGGATCGCGGCGATCAAATCGGCGCGCGTGAATGCGGCACCGAGCGCTTTCTTTTTCTGCGCCAGCGCCTCCTCGAGATAGACGACCATGACCACGCCCGTCTGGATCGCGGTGCCGAAGAGCGCGATGTAGCCGACGGCGACGGCGGCGCTGAAATTGTAGCCGAGCGCGTATTGCAAAAACACGCCGCCGGTGAGCGCGAACGGCACGGCGAGGATGACGTGCGCGGCTTCCTTCACGCTGCCATAGACGATGTAGAGCAGCAGGAAAATCACCACGAGCACGCAGGGGACAACGAGCCACATGGTGTCAATGAGCCGGAGCTGGTTTTCATATTCGCCGGCAAATTCAAACTTCACGCCGGGCGGACGCGGGATGGCCTCGACGCGCTCCTTCACTTCCTTCACGAAGCCTGCGAGATCGCGGCCCTGCACGTTGGCCTGCACGTAGCTTTTCAGGCGCCCGTTCTCGCTCTGGATTTCGTTCGGCCCGCTGGTGCGGCGAATGGTGGCGACCTGCGCGAGCGGGATGTTTTTTCCCGCAGGCGTACCGATGAGCAGCGAGCCGATGCGCTCGATGTCGTCGCGCTCCTCGCGCGCGAGACGGATCTGGATGGGGACGCGCACGCGGCCCTCGATGGTCATGGCGACCTTCCGTCCGCCAATCCCGGCCTCGATGGCGGCGAAGAGCTGCCCGGCGCGCAACCCGAAGCGGCCCGCGGCTTCGCGGTCTATTTCGATTTCGAGGTACGGCTTGCCCTGCACGCGCAGCGGCGAGACGCCCGCGGCGCCGCGCACTTCGCGGATGACGCGCTCGACCTCGAAGGTGAGACGCGCCAGGGTGTCGAGATTGTCGCCGAGAATCTTCACGCCGAGCTGCGCGCGGATGCCGGTGGCCAGCATGAGGCGGCGGTTTTCGATCGGCTGCAAAAATGCGCCGGGGACGTAGCCGGGCACCTGCGCGAGTTTCTCGGTCAGCTCGTGCTGGAGTTTTTCGAGCGTCATGTCTTTGCGCCATTGCTCGCGCGGTTTCAGCATGATCGTCGTCTCGACCATCTCGACCGGCGCGGGATCGGTCGCCGTTTCCGCACGGCCGAGTTTGCCGCCGACGCTGAGGACTTCCGGCGTGCCGGCGATCACGCGGTCCTGCCACGCGAGCACGCGCTTCACCTCGGTGAGGCTCGTGGTGGGGATGAACACGGGCATGAACAGCAGGCTGCCCTCGTTCAGCGGCGGCATGAATTCGCCGCCGATTCCCGCGAACGCATTTTGCACGCGCGGGAACTTATCGAGCTTCGCGAGCACCGTGCGCGGCAGGCCGAACGCGAGCGTGAGCGCTGAGGCGAGCATGAGCGCGGCGAGAGCGAGCACGGTCTTGCGGCGGCGCAGCGCCCAGTCGAGGACGGGATCGTAAATGCGGAGCAGCGCGCGCATCACCACGTTATCCTCCTCGCGGTGAAACGGCCCGCGCACGAGCAACGCGCAAAGCACGGGCACGATGGTCACCGCGAGGATCGTCGAGGCGGCCATCGCGAAAGTCTTCGTGAACGCGAGCGGATGAAAAAGTTTCCCCTCCTGCCCCGTGAGCGCAAACACCGGCACAAACGCGAGGATGATGATCGCCATCGCAAAAAAGATCGGGCGACCGACTTGCTGCGCGGCCTTGAGTGTGACCTGCCAGGTCTCAGCAGCGGTGAGGCGATAGTGCTCAGTGCTCAGTGCGTCAGTGCTCAGTATTTTTGTGTTGGTGCCGCCTGCCTCCACTGAGCACTGAGCACTGAGCACTGAGCACTTCTTCTCCTCCTCCGCCTTCTCGCAGTGGCGGATCACATTTTCCGTGATCACGATCGCCGCATCCACAAGCACGCCGATGGCGATGGCGATGCCGGCGAGCGACATGATGTTCGACGTGATGCCAAACTGCCGCATGAGCACAAACGC
>JANXZI010000019.1 GCA_025355595.1 Spartobacteria bacterium | reverse complement strand
GCTCGCCGCCCTTGCGCTCCTTTTCATCCGGGCCGTGGCACTGGAAGCAGTTGTTCGAGAGGATGGGCCGGATGTCGCGCTGGAAATCCGGCGTCTGCGCAAGACCGTGCGACGCGAGCAGGAATGCAGGCGCGATGAGGGATGCCAGTGGAAGATAGGCGCGGTTTCGGAACATGGGACGCAGAGGAGTCACCCCTCACCATGCCGTTTATTTGCGACTGGCGCCACCGCGAACTGCAGCAGTGCCACTACTTTTTCGCCGATGCGCCCTTCAGCTTCTCGATCAGAAAATCCTGCGCGCTCGCGTGCTTCACGTCGGGCGCGCCGGGATAGACGAGCTCGCACTGGACGCCATTCGCCTTGCAGTGCTCCTGCAGCTTCACGCCGAAGTTCGACGTGTGCGTCGGGTCTTTCTGATCCTGCCCGAGTGCGGGCGGTGCGCTGAACGTGAGGTAGATCGCCGGGTCATCCTTCGTCACGAGCGCATACGGCGAATACTCCGCGATCCACGGCAGGATGGTGTCGCGCTTCGCGAGAAACTCGTCGAACTGCGAGAGCTTCTTCGCCGCGTCGCCTTTGAAGCCAAACGCGTGCCCGCCATATTTGCTGTTCGGCGTCCACTCCTTCATCTGCTTCGGGTCGAGCGTCGTCTGCGCGCCCGACACCGCCGCGCAGAGCAGCCGCGTGGATTCGCGCGCGATGGGATCACTGCTCTTCGGGTCCGCCATATCGGGATGAAAGGCGAGCCACAGCGACGAGCACGCGCCCGCGCTGCTGCCGCTCGCGCCGATGCGCGTTTTGTCAATGTTCCACTCCTTCGCCTTGCTGCGCACCAGTTGCAGCGCGCGCGCCGCGTCGCTCAGCGGGCCTTTCACCGGCGGCACTACGCCATCCGCAGTCGCCTCGGCGATGAATCGGTACTCGACCGAGACCACCGAGATCCCCGCCTTCAGCATCGTCGGCAACAGACCCGCGACACTCGTGCGATCACCAGCCTGCCAGCCGCCGCCGTGGATGTAGAAAAGCACCGGCGTCGGCTTTTCCGACTCGGCTTTCCAAAAGTGGATCACCTGCTTCTTGTGCGGGCCGTATGAGACGTCGGCCGCGGTCGGCGTCGGGAGCACGGGCTTCGGCTTTGCCGCAGGCGCGGGCGCAGGTGCGGGTGCTGCCGCCGGTTTCGTCGCGGGTGCCTCGGCACTCCGGGCGGAAAATGTCAGGAGGCAGGAAATGGAGGCGGCGAGGGCGAGACGAGTGTTCATGGGTGGGTGGGAATTGCGCAGGGATGAACAGCGGATGGTGCGTTTCTTTGAAACTACAAACCGCGCAGCGTCGCACGCTGACCGTCAGCGCTTCTCCAGCACCGCGTCGCCCTGCTCGCGCATCCCCGTCTCGAGGCCGGCCATCATCCGGTGCAGCCGCTCTTGCTCGCCTTTGTCCTGCGCGAGATCGCGCAACTCCTCGGGATCCTCGCTCACGTGGAAGAGCTGCTGCCGCGCGATCTTCGGATACCAGATGAGCTTCCAGCCGTCCGCCGTCCGCATCATGCGCTGCGTGTCCGTGAAGCGACCGAAGATGGCCGGATAGATCTCCGCATTCTCGCCGCGGAGCACAGGGCGGAGGCTGCGCCCCTGCACGCTCGGCGGAATGGCGGTGCCGGTGATGTCGCACACCGTCGGGAACAGATCGCGCAGGTAGCACTGCGCACTCGCCCGCGCGCCGGCGCGCACTCCGGGACCCGCAGTGATGAGCGGCACGCCGATGGTGTGTTCGTATTGGTTCTGTTTGCCCATGAGCCCGTGACTGCCGAGCGCGAGCCCGTGGTCGCTGCTGAAAATGATCACGGTGCGCTCCAGCACGCCGGCTTCCTCCAGTGCGCGGATGATGCGGCCGATCTGTGCATCCAGATTTTCCACGAGTGAAAAATACACCGCGCGCTCGCGCCTTACCTCCTCTGCACTGCGCGGCGCGGGCACGATCACCTCGTCGCGGCCCGCACTGTTGCCGTGATCGAAAGGATGCCCTGCGCGGAAATTCCCCGGCAGCGCCAGCGAAGTCGCATCCACGCGCGGCCCGGTGTCGCGCGGCCAGAGCAGCGGATCGTGCGGCGCGGTGAAGTTCACATGGAGGAAAAACGGCGCATCTTTGCGCTTGCGGAGCACCGCGATGGCCCCGTCCGCGATGCGCGCATCCGTCTCCGGCGTGAGGCCCACGGTATCGCCGGGGAGCGGCTGGCCAGCCTCATCCTTGAAGGTCCATCCCGTGTAGCCGGTCACCTTCCGCGCGGTGCTGCTGAGCGGAAAAGTGAGCAGCTTTTCCTTTGCTCCCCCGCCGGAGAAAAGTGCGGATGTCTCCGCATAGCCGCGCGTCTGTGGCGTGCCTGGCGTGTGCCATTTTCCGCAATACGCCGTGTGCCATCCCGCTCTGCGCATGACCTCGGGCCACATCGTCCATTGCGGATCGAGCTTCAGCGGACGCCCCGGCATGTCGGCATTCGTGAGGCATCGCCCGGTGAGAATCTCCGCGCGGCTCACATGGCAGATCGGGTAGCCGCACGTCGCCCGCGTGAAGAGCGTCCCCCGCGCCGCAAGCCGGTCGAGATTCGGCGTCTTCACCGCCGCGTTGCCCGTGCAGGCGAGCGCATCCGGCCGCAGGTCGTCAGCGAGGATGAAGACGACATTCGGTTTCGGCACGTCGCCTGGCGCGGACAGCGCCGCGACATTCAGCAGGGCGAGGATGATCGCGGTGAACCGTTTCATGCAGGATGCCGATGCCGTGCGATCACCGTTTCGCGCCGGGCGCTCCGAAGAGCGGGATGCGCCCGTCCACCCCCACGCCCCACGGCTTCGTGCCGAGCGGGAGCGCGCCGATGTCCGGCGCGTCCTTGTCCACGGCGCGCAGCGGATCGGGCCACTCGGGGGGCACGGGGACGCCGCTGTTCACCGCGGGACTCGCGGGTTGAAGACGCAAATCATCGGCGCGTGATCCGTCCATCGCGAGGCTGGTGAATTTCGGATCGATCACGCGATCGAGCGTCGTCCAGCCCGGCTCGTGAACTTTCTTGCTGGCGGCGAACATCGGCGATGCGCGGAACTTTGCGAACGGATCGCCCGTCAGCGCCGGGCCGTCCTTCATGCCCCACAGAATGTTGCCGCCCTCGCGCAGATTGCCCGCGTCCTTAATTCCCGCAAACCCCGCGCCGGGCACCTTGTCCATTTGCACGAGGATGTTGTTGAACACATCGCGCTCCGTGTTGCGCATGCCCTGCGCGCCGAGGCCGAGGAGGAAGTAGTCGCGGAAGGTCGGCGTCTCGCGCAGCACGGTGTTGTGATAGATGTGCATGACCGACCAGATCGGCCCGCCGTGATCGCCGGCGAGGTGGCCTTCGTAATGCAGGAATGCGCCGCTCGGATCGTCCTGCACCGGCGGCGAGCGGTACGTGCCCGCTCGGAGATCGATCACATTGCGAAAGACAAACACGCCCGCCTTTGGGTCGTGATCGAGCGGCGACTCATCCTTCTCGCCCTCGTGCTGCGTGAACGGACTCAGAATCGCGCCGAGGCGATTTTCGTGAATGAAGATCGTGTGCGAACGCAGCTTCGGCCCGATCTCAAGTCCGTCGTCGTTGAAGTTGTCCACGAAGTTGTGATGGAACTGGAGGTTTTTTGCGTAGCGGAGAAATGCGAAATCATGATCGTCGGTAAATTCGCACCAGCCGAACTCGATGTTCTCATTCCCTGGCTGATCGTTGCGCAAGACGATCTGATACGTGGGCGTCCCGCGATACTTCATGTGCGCGCGCGACGACCACGGCGCGGCCAGCCCGCGAAATGCCGAATGCGTCACGCGGAGGTCCTTCGAGGCATCCACAAGGATGCACGGGAAGCCGCCGAAAACCGTGACGTGGTCAAGGGCGACATCCTCCGCGCCATACGCGTGGATCATCGGGCTCGCGGTCGCCCCCCGCAGCACGAGATTTTGCAGCCGCACATGCTTCACTCCGGTGAGGCGCACCACGTCATCGCCAAAGCCGAGCGCGACCACGAGCGGCAGCTTCCGCGGATCCGTCTCGCCGCGATAAGCATGATCGCCGAGCCCCGCGAGCGTGTGGTGGGCGAGGCGGATGTGGATGCGCCCCGTGTCGCGATTGAACCACAGCCCCGGCCCGCAATAGATGCCGGTGTCCTTTTCCTTTTTCCCGCTGATCCAAAATTCACCCGTCGCGCGAAGATCGATCACCTTGCGATAGCCGTGCAGCGGCACCATCGAGTCCGCGAAATTCCCGAGCGCAAGCGGACGCTCATCCTCAAGGCCCCACATCGGCTCCCACGACGCTGGCAGAAATTGCTGCGGCGCGCGGCGTGCATCCGCGCCGGGGTAAGTCTTCGTCGAAACGAACTCCCCCTCCGCGCCGCCCGCGAACGGCTCCCAACTCGTCCCCGGACTTTCCGCAAATTCGCGCAGCCCGCCATCAATGATGGCGAGTTCGCCGGGAAACGATCCGATGGTGATCGGCCCTTCCGCCGTGCCGGAGCGGGTCAGCGCGACCTTCTCGTAATACACGCCGCCGCGCAGATACAGCGTGTCGCCGGGCTGCAAATGGCGCAGCGCATGCGCGAGCGTTTTCCACGGTGCGACCGCGGTGCCCGCGTGCGCATCATCGCCGCGCGCGGCATCCACAAACAGCTTCGGCCCGGCGGCGAGCGGGGCCTTGTTCGCCACGGGAAGAGGACGCATCGGCGGATGTGAACGGGGAGCCGGTGGCGTCTCCGGTGCAGCATCGGCGATTGCCGCGGTGCAGGTCAGCGCGATGAGGGAAAAGAGTATTCGCATGGTGAATGTGACCGTCACTGCTGCCGCGGCTTTGGGTTTCTCTGCGTCGTAGCGTAGCTCTCCAGAGCTGCGCAGCGTCGCCGCAGCACAATCCAGTGCGGCGCTCGCCCGAGCGAGGTTGGAAAACTTCGCCTACTTCGCGCGGAGGATCGGCGCGAGGAACTTTGCCGTCTCGCTCGCGATCACATTGTAGCCCGCGAGGTTCGGATGCCGGTCGCCGAACCAGCCGGGGAGATGGCCGAAGATTCCGTCGAGCCGGTTGTCCATCACGATGATGGTGGGATCCTTGCCGGTCGGATCGGAAACGTAGGGCGTGGCGATTGCGCGGAGATTCTCCGGCACTTTCGCGAGTGCGTAGCGGCGGTAGTTCAGCATGTTCGGCCCCTTTTCCAGCTCGGCGAGATAGCCCGGGGCGATGTCGAAAAGCGGGAGCTTCTCCTCCTCGGCGATTTTCCGGATCAGCGCGTTGATGTCCGCGTGGGTATTGTCCGGCGCAGAGGGGATCGCGGTCATCGGGATGAGCATCGCCTGCGGGTGATCCTTGCGCAGTCGCGCGAGCAGCTCGTGGAAGTCCTTCGGAAAATTGGTGGCGAAATCCGCGCGCTTTGAGCGGTCGTTGATGCCGTAGCGGATGAAGATGTAATCGGCCTTCGGCTTCGCCGCGATCGCCCGGTCGTAGCGGCCGGAGTCGAGCAACCCGCGGATGAATTCGCCGCTCACGCCCTCGTTGGACACATCGCACGGCGGGAGTCCGGGCTCGGTGGCGAGCAGGATGCGGATCATGTCCTCAAACTGCGGCTCGTCGGGCGCAAACTTCTTCGGAAGGCTCGCCTCCGTCGTGCTGTCGCCGAAGAGGAGAATCTGCACGCGCTTCTTCCCCGCCGTCGCCGCGCTGAACTCGAACGGCTTCCCGCCGAGAATCTGATCCGACGTGATCGTCGGGCAGATGCGCTTTTCCGCGTGCTGGATGAAAAGCTCCGTGCCGCGCGCGTGGCTCACGAAGGGCCAGCGCTGCGGATTGTACATCGAGTCCGTGAGGTCGCGCATGAGCACGACGTGCCGGCCATTCTTCGCCATCTGCCGCAGGCCGAACGGACGGCCCGCGACGCACATGTTCACGTGGACGCCCGCGAGGATCACATTCTGGATGCCGCGCGCTTCGAGCACATTCCAAATCTCCACGCCGGAATCGCTGATGGCGTCCTTCTCCTGATCAATGCGCAGCACATCAATCTGCCTCGTCCAAGGCGCACGCGGATTGAGTCCCTTCGCCTCGAGTTCCTTCGCCCACTTTGCGTGCTCCGCGGGATCGTCGTCCTCGGAATCATTTTGATCGATGGGATACACCGCCTGTTCCTCCGCGGGAATCTGCCGGCACCATTCGCTGATCTTGTCCGGCAGCCGGGCCGCGACCGGCGCGGACTTTGCGCGCTCGCGCGCCGGCGTGCCTTCATACGGCTTCATGCAACCGCTCGGCGCGTGGATGATCAGCACGCCGTCGGCGCGCGCCTTTTCGAGCATCGCATTCATGCGCGGCGCCATCTCGCCCTCGCGGATGACGGCGTTCTTGCAATGATGGAGATCCCACATGTCGCACACGATGATCGCCGTGCGCGACGGGAGCCACTGCTCCTTCACCGCGACCGCCCGGCCGGTGCCGGAGCGTGTCTGCAACGTGAGTGCGAGCGGCGACTCCGCCGCGAGGCAGTGAAATGCGACGAGGACGAATGGGAGGAGAAATTTCAACATAAGGAATCGTGGGGTGAAGATTGCGGGCGTCCCTTTCTCCTACCGCCATATCTCATACACCTTTGCGATGATTCGCTCCTCGATCGTATCGGCGAATTTTCGGGCGCAGCGGATTGCTCCAATCCATGAGCGAGCGGACGGCCTCGTAGCCGCCCTCGTGCAGCACGCGCTTGCTGGGGATGTAGGCGAGAATGTCTTGGCAATATCCGGCGCTCCCAAAGCCTGCCAGCCCTCCACGCGTCGCTACTTCGCTTCGACGACGTTGACCACTTTGAATGGATAAACTGACCGTTGAACGGCTGCGTGGCCGGGGCCCGCATTTGCTCCGAGACTTCGCCTGACGAAATGTCCACACTCGCGGCAATTCCTTTCATGAATCCGTCACCACTCATCCCACCCAGCATCACGCGCCGCCAACTCCTCCGCCAGGTCTTTGCCTACAGCGCAGCAGTCGCTTTGGCCGAACGGCTTCCCCTCTTTGGAGCGCCCGCCACCACCGGGGAGGGGTTGAATTTTCTGATGCTCGGCGACTTCGGCAACGTGAAGAAATACCGTTACACCAAGCCCGCCGTCCCTGGTGCCACCACCGGCACTGCTCCCGGAGCCGTCTCCAAATCCGCCCCTAAAACCGTTCCCGGCAGCGTCCCCACAGACGCCGCCAATTCCAAGGACGGGGATCCCAATGCACCCAGCATGCAGGGAGCCGTCGCCGCCGCCATGCAGGGCTACGTCCAAGCCCGCAATCTCAAGACCGAGGGCCTCTTCCTGCTCGGCGACAATTTCTACGGCACCATGCCGGGCGGCGTCGTTTCGCCGCGGTGGAAGGAAGGCTTCGAGGACATGTATCCCGCCTCCGCCTTTCCGGGGCCGTGCTGGGCCATGCTCGGCAATCACGATTACGACGAGGAAGGCTTCCACAAGGTCGCCGCGGAACTCACCTACGCCGACGTGAATCCCGGCACCCGCTGGACCATGCCGGCGAAGTGGTATCGCGTGGACTGGCCGGCGCAGAACCCGCTCGTCACCTGCCTCATCCTCGACAGCAATTACCAGAACAGGCTCTCCTATCTCACCAAGGAGGAAAAGGCCAAGCAGCGCGCCTGGATGGAGACCGAACTGAAAAAGCCGCGCGCCCCGTGGACGCTCGCCTTCGGCCACCACCCGCTCTACAGCAACGGCCCGCACGGCGACTCCGCCGAACTCATCGCCGCCTGGCTGCCGCTCTTCCAGAAATACGGCGTCGCCGCCTACTTCTGCGGACACGACCACGACCTGCAGCACC